>JAUXIP010000258.1 GCA_030620935.1 Deltaproteobacteria bacterium
GTCCTCGGCCCTCTCTCTCGCTCCCCTCGGCCTTCTCTGCGCATAGTCCCAGGGGACTGCCCTGCCCCCAGAGCGGAATTGGCTCGGAGGCGTGAAACTCTCTGCGAAGCCGAGGACGAGCAGCATCGATGTTTGAGCGGAGCGAGTTTCGATGCTGCCCGAGGCGAGCAGGAGGGAGAGATGAGAAGGGAGAGTTCCCGCCGACGAGACAGCTGGAGCGAAGGGGCAGGGTAGTCCCCTAAATATGTGATGCTTCCTTCGAATTTGTGATCTAATTCAACACCCTGATCTGTCCCGGTTCTTCAAGGATCATCTCCAAACCGTATTCCGGGTGGTCCTTGATCTTTCCCGTCAACTCCACGTCTTTTCCTTCGTAGCTCTTAGGGTCGAGCTTCACCTTTTCAAACAGCTCCAAAGAAGACTCAAAGATTACAGCCGTAAAGGCGGAGCGTGAAGGCCCGAAGTTAAGAAAGTGGGTGTTGCTTTTGGCTGAGTGGCCTACGCGATAGACCCGTCCCCTGATTTTTGCCTCGCTACCGGCTAGCTGCCTAATCTTATCTACCTCGATGGCTTGCACGACGGGAACGGTGGTCCGGTTGGAAGTTGGAGGGGGTGTAGGGGAAAGGGTTACGGGGTGAAACTGACCTTCCGGAGGAGGCAAGGTCCATCGCTGGTAGAGAGGGCGGATAAAAAAGCCGGCCAGGAATGCGCTGACAACCAAGCAGATCGTGCCAAGAGGGATTCGTCTCACCGGTGTCGCTCCCAGATATGAAAAAACTCCTTCCGATACTCTTCCGCAAGTGGCCCGGCGTCACGGAAAAGAAGCAGGTTTTCCGAATTGAAATCTTCAGCCGATACGGTCCAGTTATAAGATCCCGTCAGAACCACTTTGCGGTCAATGACGGCAAATTTCTGGTGCATCAGCCCGCTCTCCCCTTTCCTTTTTCTCCTCGGGTTTCCGGAGATGCGCCGCACCGAGAGCCCCTGTTTTTCTAAGAATGACCCTTTGGAATGCTTATTTTTCTTGTCAAATGCCTGATCCAGGATAACCTGGACGTTGACGCCACGCCGCAATGCCTTGACCAGAGACCACGCAAGGTCATCGCTGGTAAAAGCATAGAGCGCCACCAGAATCTCTTTCTGCGCCTTCCCGATCTCCCGGATGATGTGGCTTGAACAGTTTCGCTCAGGGCTGAAGCAGGCCTGAACAGCCATGCCGGCCCAGCCAGCCGGTACAAACAGTGCAAAGTGCAAAGCGCAAAGTGCAAAAGTTAAAAGGATTTTGCATTTTTCAATTTTCATTTTGCATTGCCTGAGAGGGTCGGCACATCTCCAGAATCAGTCGCTCCATGGCTATCCGGGGGGAACTTCCGCTCGATTTGAGACGGAGGTCGGTTTGATAAACCCGGTCTAAGTAGAGGAGAAGCTCCTGAGTGGTAAAGTTCTCCGCCTTTTGAAAGCTCATATAGTCCCCATAAGGGCTTCGGGTGACGAGAGGAGATCCGTGCGACAAGACGCTTGCTTGAAACTGAGGGTAGGTCATCTTTTTGTCCCATCTCCCGCGCATCTCTCCTTCAATGAGGTGGCGGGCCGCCAGTAGGCGCCGCACCTCACTGGCGATGGTCGCGAGGAGTTTCAAAGGATGGTCTCCCTGAGACGACATGCGCGCAAAATGTTCGAGTGCGAGTAAGGAATCCCGCCCGGCGATGGCATTGGTCAAATCAAAGATCCAAGCCTCTCCCTGATCTAAAAAGACCTCTTCCACGTCTCGAACTCTGATCCACGGCCCTTCTCCAACGTAGAGGAGGAGTTTTTCCAGCTCTTGATGGACGGCCCAGAGTTCTTCACCGGCACGAAGCAGAATCATTTCCCTGGCATCCGGCTCGATTTTCTTTCCGGCTTCACGGAGTCGGCGGTCGACGTACTCGGCCAAGCTCTCCCGGCTTATTCTCCCGCTTTTGTCCCGCTTTAGGTCGAGATCGAGGACAGCGCCCTTTTCTACAAAATTCTTGTAGAGACGGGTCCTGCGGTCCACATGAGGCGCCACCATGAGGAGGACATCCCAGGGAGGCAAGCCCTGCTCGATGAATTCCATCAGACTATGACCCTCGCCCTCACTCCGCCGGCTTAAGCTCATCCCTCGGCCATGACAAAAGGACAGGAGCCCTTCGGCCTCTTCCCGTGTTGCTTTGTCGTCTCCAGCCAAAAGCTTGGCTATCGCGGCCGGAGCCGATGCGACTTTGAGGGTTTCCCATTGTTCCTGGCTCCAGCCTTCTACAAAGAGAAGGTCCAAGAAAAGTTTGGCTGACTCTTCTTTTTTGCCCCCGCGCCAGAGTTCCAGTACTCTTTTGCCCAACTCTCCCTTCTGCTCGCGCGAGAGGAAATAAGGGGCATTTTCGACGAATACGATTTTTTTCCCAGCGAAGAGAGGGGGTGTCATGAGCGCCGCTCTGATCTGATCCCATGGGCTGGAGCGACCGTCAAACTGTTCCAGGTTGAAAGCGCGTTTTTCAGGGGGAACTAAAAGATCGAGGATTGCTTGACGTGCCGCGTGCACTTGGAAGTCATCTCCATGAAGGAGCAACAAGGGGGGTTCTTTCCCCTTGCGAATTTCAGAAAGGATGACATCCAAATCCCGCTTCATGAAACACTATCTCTTCGGAACCCACATTTGGCTTTTTTGGCTCCAGACATAGTCCGACTTCCAGACTTTGATACCGATCGTAAAGTCTCCGCCTGACTTGCTGACAAAGGCTTTTTCGGTGGAATGGGGTACGTCCACCTTCGCGACAATATAGACCTTCTTGGAAGATTCCTTCTTGATTAAGAGGCGGTCCCCCAACTGCATGGTGGCTCGGCTCTCTCTCTTCTGCTTCATAATAAGAGAAGAAATAACATTGATCAGCTTTGCTTGACAATAGATATCCCTTTCTTTACTACTTGGAGGCGTGCGGCGCCACGTTCAAAACTAGACAAAGGGGAGCAAGATGCGTCTGTTAACTTTTACGCGCAAGAATCAGAGCCGGATCGGTCTCGCCGGGCTGGAAGGACAAATCATTGATATAGCCGAGGTCCACCGGCGGTATCTGAGAGGCGGCTCGCCGGTCTTCTTAAACAACATGCAGGCCTTCATCGAGGGAGGCGCCAAGGCGCTCAACGCCGCCAAGAAGGCGGCGAGGTATGTGGCAGGAAAGGACCTTGAAGGGCAAAAAAAGCTCAACCGTGCCGGAGCCCTATTGAGACCCAATCAGATCAAATTTCTTTCTCCTATCACCTGGCCTAGAAAAAACGTCATTCTTCTCGGGGTTAATTACCGGGAACACATTGAGGAAGGAGCTCGGGCGCGTACCGTAGAGCTTAAATATCCCGATGCCCCTGTTTTCTTCACCAAACCGGCGACGTCGGTGATCGGTCATCTCGGGAAGGTCATCCATCACAAAGCTACCGAGAAGCTCGATTTTGAGGTCGAGCTGGCGGTCATCATCGGGAAAAAAGGGAAGGACATCCCCAAAGACAAGGTTTTTGATTTCATTTTCGGCTACACGATCTGTCTCGACATGACCGCACGGGATCTGCAGCGTCAACATGGCCAGTGGTTCAAAGGAAAATCGCTCGATACTCTTTGCCCGTTGGGGCCCTGGATCGTGCACAAAAGCGCTCTCCCCGATCCCAGCCGGTTGCGGCTTATCTGTCGCGTCAACGGTGAGGTAATGCAGGACGGCAACACGCGGGACATGATCTTCGATATCCCGACCACGATCGAGTCTCTTTCCAGGGGCATGACTTTAGAGCCTGGGGAGATCATCAGCACGGGAACTCCCTCCGGCGTCGGCTTTGCCCGCGTCCCGCCGTTTTTTCTCAAGCCGGGGGATAAGGTCGAGGCGGAAGTCGAAGGGATCGGCATCCTTGAGGTCGACGTGGCCGCTCCTTAGGAGGGCGCGGTTATGGAACAGATTCGGGCTCCGGCTGTCGCGGGGTCCTTCTACCCCTCAGATGTTGCAGAGCTTAAAAAGCTCTTGGAAGAGTGTTTCACCACCAACCCCCTGGGGCCATTGGCGGCAAAGTCGCCTTCGCCGGAGCTACTCGGCGGCATGGTTCCCCACGCCGGCTATATCTATTCCGGCCCTTGCGCCGCTCACTTCTATTCCAACCTTGAAAGCGACGTCGTCTGCGTCATTCTACTCGGCGTGAATCATCGAGCATGGGGCTCGAAAGCGGCGCTCACGCCCGCCGAGTATTGGGAAACTCCCCTGGGCAAGGTGAAAGTGGACCGAGAAC
>JAUXIP010000042.1 GCA_030620935.1 Deltaproteobacteria bacterium
ACGAGATTATGCCACCGAGGCATAGCTGCTCCAGATCAGCCGGATCATACTCGGCGATACGTGCGGGCAAGACGTGTTGTTCCCAGGCCGGCGCCGGAAGCTCCAATCCTTGCAACTGGCCGATGACTTCCAGAATCCCTCGCTGCCCCTTGAGATGAGTTTTCGGCTCCGCGTGGTGCCAACAGAACAGGAACCTCAGAAAATCCGCCGGGCTCACTGGTTCGATCTCTCGACGCAATTGACTCAAAGTTAAGCGGTGGATGCGCGCGAGTAGACCTCGTTCACACCATTCGACCTCCTGTTCTGCGTCCTGATTCGGCGTAAACTCTCCTCTAAGGACCACTCCGTCAGCCTCCAGGGCCAAGAGTCCGCATCTAACTTTCTCTACCGACAACCCCAGTATCGCAGCAAGCTCATGAGCCCTAATCGGCCCCACCACTTCCATCCAACCCCGAAGGGCCTTGCTCACCGCCTCTTCGTCTGGAAGTAAAGGGGCCTTTGCGCCAAGCGGTGTGACAATCTCCGGATCGACACGCACACCGGGGAATCCGGCCCGAATCCACTCCAGCCGTTCAGTAGCGATATAGACCTCCTGCTCCCCGCCTTCGGCTTCACTGTAAAACCGTCCTACCGTCGCCCGCCCTGAGCGGATCAAGGAGTTCACCAAAGGCAACCAGTCCTTTGCTTTTGCCAATGGAAGCACGCAGATGCTCAAAAGAAAATCGTGCAACTCGTCGGCATTGCGTATCTCCGGCCATACCTGTGTACACACCTCCCGGATCGCCTCTTGGCTGAGTGCCCCGATGGTTTGCCCGAGATCCGGATTGGTCCGCCTGAGGGCAACGGCACGAGCCCTCCGCTCCTCCAGGGGAGCATCATCGAGAAAGGCATAAGGGTTGGCATTCAAAATCTGATGGGCCATGGGCGAGGGCGCCGGAGTCCCCACTGCTACCGTTTTCACCTCTCCCCTTTCAATCCGCTCGATGATCTCCTTTAAACCCTCTAAATCCATTGCTTCGTGGAGGCAGTCGTGAATGGTCTCGTTGACCAACGGATGATCCGGCAGCTCGATCGGTCCGGAACGGTTATCCTGGCACATGACCTGTGCGGGAAAGACAGCGGCAAGCAATTCTTCGCCGCGGATCCGCTGCAAAGCTACCGGGACTTTTTTTCCACCGCTGTAGCGCTGCAAAGCAAGGGAACGTGCCGCGTTCCAGCGCCATCGGTTGGTAAACATCGGCGAGGCAAGCACGGCCTGGATGAGATTCTTTTCCAGCGTCGGAAGGCGTAGCCAGGAAAAAACTTCATCAAGGGGAAAAGAGTGCCGTTCTCCTAAAGAGAGAACAATCCCGTCGTCCGTCGCCGCTGCTTGGATTTCATAATCGAAGGTCACACAGAAGCACTTCCGAAGCGCCAAACCCCAGGCACGGTTAATCCTTCCGCCGAAAGGCGCATGGAGCACGAGTTGCATCCCGCCGGCCTCATCAAAGAAACGCTCCGCAACCACGCACTCCGTAGTCGGCATGCAGCTAAGGAGCGCATGCGTTTCCTTTATGTAAGTCACCATTTGTCTCGCCGCTTCTTCAGGGAGATTTGCTTCTTCCATAAGCCATTGCACAGCCGCAGTCGAATCGTCCTGACGAACGGCAATCTCGTGCCGCAACTCAGAGACGGCAGCCGAGAATTCAGCCGTTCGCGCGGGCGCTTCTCCCAACCAAAAAGGAATGCTCGGCGGCAAACCTTGGGCGTCTTCAACCCACACTTTCCCAGAGCCGACCCGCCGGATGCGCCACGACCTATTCCCGAGGAGAAAGATATCGCCGGCCAGACTTTCGATGGCAAAGTCCTCGTTGACCTTCCCGACAAAAGTCTCATCGGGAAATTCGATGACGTCATAGTCCGCGGTATCCGGTATCGCGCCACCGTTGGTGATTGCGCTTAAGCGCGCACCGCGTCGAGCCCGAAGGCAACCATGGACGCGATCGCGGTGGATATAAGCGCTTCGGCGTCCTGTGCGACTGCTGATACCTTCCGAGAGCATCTCAAGGACCTGCTCGAACTCTCGTTGTTCGAGGTTCCGATAAGGATAAGCTTTTTTAATAAGGCTGAAGAGCTCTTCTTCTCCGATGCCTGCGTTTTCCGCCTCCCGGATGTCATTGCCTCCAGGGGCAGGCGCGGTAAGGCTGGCCACGATGGCCACCATCTGCTGCGCCATGATATCGAGAGCCTTTTCCGGGATGGTCAAACGGTCCAACTGGCCGCTTCGAACCGCCCGAATCCCTGCCGCACACTCGATGAGATCGTCCCGCGTCAAAGGATACAGAATCCCCTTAGGGACAGCCCCCAGCGCATGGCCGGAACGGCCCACGCGCTGGAACAGCGTCGCCAGAGTACGGGGAGAAGCAATGTGGCAAACCAGATCGACTTGTCCGATGTCGATACCTAGCTCCAGGGAAGCGGTCGCTACGACCACGGGAAGCTCGCCGGATTTTAATTTCCCTTCGACCTCCAACCGGCTCTTGCGCGAGAGACTTCCGTGATGGGCGCCGACTTGACCCTCTCCTAACCGAACCGTAAGCTGATGCGCGACGCGCTCTACCAGCCTGCGGCTATTAACAAAAACCAGTGTCGTTCGGTGCGTTCTCACATGCGCGGTGATGCGGTCGTAAATATCCGACCACACCGCTTGAGTTGCGATGGGACCTATCTCTTGTTCCGGTATCTCTATAGAGAGATCCAGATGGCGATGGTGGCCCATATCGACGATGGCACAATCCGGCTTTCCATCCGCGCCGATACGTTCGACCCCGACGAGAAGGCGGGCAACTTCTTCAATCGGCTGCTGGGTCGCGCTCAAGCCGATACGCTGGAGGGGGTGGCCGGTCAAGGTATCGAGCCGTTCCAACGAAAGCGCCAGATGGGAGCCTCGTTTGCTGCCGGCCACGGCATGGATTTCATCCACGATAACGGTCTCCGCCTGCCGGAGAATCTGCCGGCTGCGCCCGGCGGTCAGAAGGATATAAAGGGATTCAGGAGTCGTGATTAGGATATGCGGCGGGTTTCGCAGCATCCATTGTCGTTCTTTTGCCGGGGTATCGCCGGATCTTACCGCTATTCTGATATCCGGCAGCTCTAGTTTCTCCGCTCCGGCCAGCGCGAGAATCCCCGCCAACGGTACCTTGAGGTTTTTCTCGATGTCGTTTCCCAAGGCTTTGAGTGGGGAGATATAGATGACATGCGTTCTATCTTCAAGCCGTCTTTCTACGGCTTGGCGAAACAGCTTGTCGATCGACCAAAGAAATGCCGCCAAGGTTTTTCCCGAGCCGGTAGGCGCAGCGATGAGGGTATTCTTTCCTTCGGAGATATACCTCCACCCGATCTCCTGGGGAGCGGTCGGTTGAGAAAAGCGCTCCGAGAACCAGCGCCATACCAAGGGGTGAAATAAGTTATCCACGGCTGTTGTATCGTAAGATACCCTGTTGATTATATTTTGTCCAAGAGAAGATTGTCGGTCAGACTCAAGTAGTCTCGCAAGGGCTCCTAGTTTCACTTCCGGTTAACGCCACTTGCGGCTTCGCAGCCAGTGACATCCGAAAAAAACTCATCGACATTAGGTCCTTGACGAGTTGTTTCGCAACCGACTAGGATACGCTTATTTGTTCCGTCCAGGAGACGGCGTATGCTCAGCAGAGAAGAAAACGAGATGTTGGTCCGAGTAGGGGCGGGAACGCCCGCGGGCGAGATGCTTAGACGATATTGGTGGCCGGTCGCTTTTTCGCAGGAAGTCAAGGCGAAGGATCGACCTCGCCGGATTCAGCTTCTCTGTGAGGATCTCGTTCTCTATCGCGACGGAACCGGAACGCTAGGACTGCTCGATGTCCGCTGCGCCCACCGTGGCGCTTCCTTGGAATTCGGACGGGTGGAGGATACGGGACTTCGCTGCTGCTACCACGGATGGCTTTACAATCACGACGGCAGATGTCTGGAGCAGCCGGCCGAGCCTGAGGGGAGTATGTTTATCGATCGAGTCCGGCAACCGGCCTACAAGGCCGAGGAACTCGGCGGCCTGATCTTCGCTTACCTCGGACCCGAGCCTGCGCCCTTACTTCCACGCTATGACCTGCTCGTCCGCGAAGACGGCAGGAAAGTCCTCGGCGCCGGCGAGGAGTACTGCAACTGGCTGCAGCGATCCGAAAACTCAGTCGACCAGTCTCACCTCGGCTCGCTGCACGCGAGCGTTTATCCGCAGTTGGCCTTGAAAAGACCGACCTTAGATTGGCAAAGGACCTGGTACGGCATTAGAATCAAGAGCGAATTCCCCGGCATCAGCGCCCCGAAAATCTCCCATTGGCTCTGTCCCTCCAACACGCGGCACACCACCGCGCGCAAGGGAGAAAAGCCCGATCAGGCCCTGCGCCTCCGCGTCCCGACCAACGACACAAAAACCACGACATTTTGGATTAGATTCTACCCGCAGGACCCGCCGGGCATTGAGATCAAGGGAATGGCACAAAGAGAACCGGGTATTTATAAGAGGGTCGATGATGGCTGGTGGGGCATCGACTCACACGAGCAGGACCGAGTGGCCCAGGAGAGCCAAGGACCGATCTACGATCGCAGCCGGGAACATCTCGGCTCATCCGATCGCGGCATCATCCTCGCCCGCGAGATTATTCGAGAGAGTATTGAAGGCGTAAAACAGGGAAAAGATCCCGTGGGCGTGATCCGAGATCCCTCTCAAAACGAGATCGTCACTTTCGACGCCAGCATGGGGGAGGTAAGCGAACTCGGCTAACAGACTTTCTGTCCGCAAATTAATACCATGTGTCCGGTCCTTGCTGGACAGCCATGCCCCATCTGAAGGCGGACAATTTTCCTTGCCACTTTCATCAAAAGTCCTGAATAGAGCCCTGAATGGGTTTTCGACGTATCTTTTTCTTGGTCACGGAACGAAACCTTACTATCCCGGTTACGGCTAGAACCGCGACCAAAAACAGACCTATGACAGTCGTAACATCTAGAACTTGATCCATTGCGATCCTCCTTCGAGCACCGACTTAACTGCAAGAGCGATGCCAGCCGATTAATGCTAAGAAGATCAGGTAGTTAGCTCGCTTCTATAGCGGGAAATAGCGTGACATGTCACGGTGCCAATGCCAGAATTGACATTGACACTCTAGGGCGGAGAGCCTCGCGGCGGTCTAAGTGAGATGAGCTAAGAGCAGACTCGACTCTTGCCTTTCATTATCAATGGCTCTTTTTACTCTCGATCAGGTTTTTCTCGTCGAGCGCTTTGACGACCACGGCGACGTAGCTCTTGATTGCCGCGCTCACGTCATCGGGCTCGCTGCTTTTCAGCGTGCCGGTCCACACCACCTGATTCTTGGTTACGTCGTACAGCGTGGTCTCGGAGGTGTACTCATTCGACTCGCGGGGCATCGGCCCGCCGAAGGGCACGCCCCATGAGGCGCCGAAATTGCCGCCGAAGACTCCGAAGACGCTCGCGAACGGATAAAAGCCGGGCTCGTCGTACTCCGTCTTCTGTTCCACGTCTACCCCACGCACCAGGATCGCGGCGTCGGCGCCGGCCTTTTGCGCCGCCTGCTTCAGCGCGGCTTCGTCGATATTGCGGTCATCAGAAAAGTACCGGTAGCTCGGTAGCGCCTCGACGCCGACCGCCCCGAGTTGGGTGACGAACTCGTCTTCCAGGTTGCGGCGAATGCTGGCCGGCTCGCCGCTGCCGCCCACCATGATTTTCTTGAACGCGGGCGATGTGTAGCCGGGATTGCTCCATTCGTTCACCAGCGGCGTCATCGTCGAGCAGCCGGGGAGAGCGAGAGCTGCGGTCAGAACGGATACGGCGAGGACGCGCGATGGTAAAAAGTGCATGGGGTTTCTCCCTCTTCGAGCGGGCCGTGCTGCCATCGGGACGGCGCAGCGCCGTTTTCACGGCAACCTCGAATCGAAATTATAACACCCGAATCGGGCTTTTCGAAGGACCCCCCGGCTAGCTCAATTTGACCCCGCACCTGCCCCTTTGAGGAAAGGATTGCAGATCAGACTTTGTAATCATAGCGGGAGGCATTTAACCGCAACCGCTATTACTAAGAATTGAAATGTACTGTCCCCGGAATTCCCTCCTTGGTTACTCCCCTAGGCTTGAAGAAACCATCGCTTTGAAGTTATAAACGGAGGTCGTGGCAACGGGTCGTACGATCAGCCAGCTGGACCCCCCTCAAATACCCAAAGGATTTTTACAGCCGGCTCGCCGGATCTAAACCCCGAACAATCGGAAGAGAACGATCATGGCCGAACAAACTTCGGGCGCCGAAGCGTCCTCAAGACGATCATCGAAATTCGCGATCTTCCACAATCGCAGCTTTCGCTACTACTGGGCAGGGACGATTTTCTCCAACGTCGGCGAGCACATTGAGAATGTCATTCGTAACTGGCTGATCTGGGAACTCACTCACTCAGTCTTCTGGCTGATGGCGATGGTTTTCATGCACTGGGTGCCGTTCGCCATCCTTTCGATACCCGCCGGAAGCATCGCGGACCGAGTCGACCGGCAACGCCTGATCATCTGGACGGAGGTCGGCCAGTGCACCGCGGCCTTGGGCATGTTCTATACGACCTATCTGGGCGTAATGGACCAGTATTGGATGTCCGGCTGGCTCATCCTCCACAGCATATCGGGCGCTCTAAGCAACCCGTGCCGCCAGCTTTTTCTCCACGACATGGTGGGACAAGAACATCTTTTATCCGGGGTCGCACTGACTTCCTCGCTTCGGTTTGCCACCCAATCGGTCGGCAAACCGATCGGCGGTCTTATTTTGCTGACGCTCGGCGCGAAGATTGGTTTTTTTGCCAATGCGGTTGCTTATCTTCCCCTCCTGCTCGCGATGCTGACCGTCATTCGCGTCTCCCAGAAACAAGCCGCGCGGCAACGTCGTGCCTTTGAAGAGTTCAAACACGGGCTGAGGTATATGCAAAGGGAGAAGTCCATTATCGCAACTATCTGCGTCGCCATCGCGCCGAGCGTATTCGTCGGTAACGGCTTCGATCCGTTCTTGGTCGTCTATGCCGATACCGTTTTCGGAATGGGCGCGAAAGGTTACACGTACTTTATTACCGCCGTGGGCGTCGGCGCGCTGGCCGGCGTGGCGGCGCTGGGTTACCTCGGGAACGTCCGGTGGAAGGGCAAAATGCTTTTTGTCGGCATATTCGGGTTTTGTTTCAGCATGGTCGGTTTCGCCTTGTCCCGATCCTTCGTCCCTTCTTTGGTCTTTTTGTTTCTCTACGGCTTGTTCCAGGTCATTCACAATACCTCGGCGACCGCCATGCTCCTCGAAAACGTCCCTTCGGAGATGCGCGGAAGAGTCATGGGGATATTTAATTTCGGCCGTCTCGGGCTCCGGGTCGTCAACGGACCTTTTTTCGCCGTGCTCAACAAACTCGCTCTTTTAGCCACGGCAGGCGCCTTTGCATCCAACGCGATAACGCTCACCGCAGCCGCCGCAACCGTGGCTTTGCTGACGATCGGCCTCGCGATTTTCGCCCCGAATGTAAGCAAACAAGAGTAACCAAGACCCAACCCCTTAGCCGGACTGTATTATGCCCCCCGAAATTTGCCCCACTCACGCGACTTCAAGCAAAACACGTGGGTTCCTATCCGCGACGATCAATAGGGTCCTTGCGGCACCGGAGGGTGCTCGCCGGCCTTGTTCCCAGTCTTGGAGCGTCCGAACAGAAACCCCTAATAGCTGGGCAAACCGCGCCTGGGAAAGTCCGGTTTTTCGACGGATGCTCGCTACGTCAGGGACGTTTAGCACGCGACCATATTCTCCGCGCTTAATTTCCCGTAGCCCCTCAAGAATTTCCACCCCGATATTTCGCTTGGACTTAGCCATCTTCAATCTCCTTCCGGATTTGCCTCAGAATATATGCTGGAATGTTCTCGGTTACGTTCTTCGGATAGATCGTGAGCATCCACATGATACCCTGAGCCAAATGATACCCTGAGCCAACTTGGCGTAGTAAATGATTCTATAACCACCGCGCTTTCCTCGCCCCCGAGCCCGCCACCGAACCTTTCGTAGGCCGCCTGAGCCGGGAATGATATCTCCAGCTTGCGGGTTGCTTATCAAGAACGCCTGAAGCTCCTGATACTCGGAATCGCTCAAATACCTCTGAACAAGACGAGTAAAGAGCTTAGTCTCAATGAAGCTGAACATTTACTGATTATACGGCAGTGCCGTACCCTGTCAAGCCTCACAAAAATATACAGACTGTTGTCCGCGCCGACCAAAAGAGGTCTTAGGTACCGCCAACTTGATTCTTAGTCTTAAGGGCTTCGAATGGGAGGTCCTAAATAAAGGGGTAGCTCTGCAAAGCGAGCCGGCTGCCGGACGTTCCGTCCTGAAATTAGTATTATTATGTCCTCGGAATTAGGCTCCCGATCTCTCCATACAAGGTACAAGACCCGACCGCGGCCTGCCTCGCGAATAGCAAAAAGGCATTCCTGATTCTCATGCCCCCGCGCCACTCCCTCTAGCGGAGGCGAAGAGAAAGTGTCAATATTCGGAAGATCAGACAGCCGCCCCAGCTCATGGCCCGGACAGCCATGCATGACTCAAGTCCGGCATCGGTGGCCAACCCTTCGACGTGCGGAACTCTCATCCGCCAACAACCCGCCGGTTTATCCCGGCGCACAAGGAGAATAAGCATGAAGCAGGACGCTCGAAAAAATTCCCACAGGCGCAAGAGGCAAAAGAGGCGCCTTGCTATGAAAAAGTACGTGGCGGAGAAAAAATCAAAGAGGGTGGTAGCGGCAAAATCGAAGACTAGGAAACGCGCATCTGCCCGCAGTACCTGACCATGGTCGTCGGTGCTTATCCGGCCCTGAAAATATAAAATAATCAAAGGCTGACACGGTTTTCCCGCTGCGAGAATTCGTTAAACTTGCTAACAAAAGATTTGACCCGTTTCCCGTACTTGACCACAGCCTTCTAATGGGCGAGCCCTTTTTTCTCCCGCTAAATTATGGCGAGGATATCCTTCTCAACCTGGGAAAGCCTATCGGCTATGGCTTTTTGGTCGATCATCTTGCCGATTTGTTCATATCCCGCTTCTGTGACCATAGAGGGGAGTCGAGTTTTTAGCTGATCTAGAGTCCAGCGAACATTGTTCTCTATACCTTCATCCTCCATATCATGGGCGGGAGATTTACCTGACGGGCCAATATGGTAATGCGGTTCCTTATCGAAGCAGTCGAAGCGGAGAATTCTCGTTCCCTTCTCTTTTTCGCCCGCCACGGTGATATCGAAAGTCACCCCTTCACCACCACCTTTGCCACGGCGATGATCCACCGCTATTCGCATTCCTGCCGTCTCGATAATAATCGGCTCACTTTTCTTGGGAACAGATGTTTCATTTTCCATTGTTCACGTCCCTCCAGCGTTTTATGACTTCACGATTGCCTGCTGACAACTCACTATATACCAGCTTTGATCCTTCAATCGCTAGACTGACTCACTTCAAACGATCGGCTGTTCTCCCTTTGATTTTCTCTTATGTCCCCCGCTTATCAGCAAAGAGTTCCAGCATCAAGAGCTGTGCCGAAGCCCCTGACCGAGATAAGGAACACAGGTTTTCTGAAGTCTCGGTAGTCACCCATTGGACAGACATCTCGATGGAACCCCGCTGCACTAACAAGCCCTCGTAGCTCTTCGGCATTTCTGAGCGAAAATGACGGGAGTTTCGTTGCTACGGGGGAAAGATGCCACGCCATTGCCTGAGATAGTCACCGGTGTCGGGCTTTGCAATCTAAACAATCTTTTCCTGCACTTAAAAAACAAAAAACACCGGTGGCCTGTTGCCTCGTCCCGGTGCCCTACGCTCTTGAGCCGCCTGTTACCTATGGTCGATTGCTTAATTGGTTCCTCTCACCTTGCACTTACCGCTATGCCGTTTCCCCTCTCGCCTCTTTAAGCAAGTTTGCTTTGCCCTCTGCTCCTCGCGCCTCTCCCCTTCCTGATGATCCCTATTCGTATCGTGGAAATCTCATAAAAGCTAAAAGCAGATTTGACTCTTAATTTCTAATTTCTCAAGGAAAAGAAATAAGACAATAACGCATGCCTGGCCCCTTTTTTTTTCCTTTCTGAGCACCCTCATCGAGGCGCGCTTCCCGAGGCATTTCAACCAGCTGCCGCCAAGACCTTTCGGAAGCAACGTCCCCCGGAATAATGGACGCTCGTGATCCGCGTCTACGACACACCGGCTCTCATAAAAGGCGTCTGGATATTCAATCCGGAAGAAATGGGATTTGAGAGATTCTCTGCAACACGCAGGAAAAGTTAAAGGTTGCTGACTCTTTTCCCTGCAGAATCGCAATTATCACGCCTGAACATCCCGCTGGAAATTTCAACCAGATGACCTAATCTCTACGGGCTCT
>JAUXIP010000048.1 GCA_030620935.1 Deltaproteobacteria bacterium
CCCAATGCCTTTTGACCTTGGACGGAGACCAGTGGAAAGAACAGCCTTTGGCGGTATTGGACAAAAGCAAGATCCTTACCGTTTCCGCCATCGCCAATCCTCTCGCCTTCTATCGCATGATTCATGAGTGGGGCGGGGAGATTGGCGATGTCATGGAATTTCCCGATCATCACAACTACTCAGCGAGGGACTGGCAGAGAATCAACCGCGTTGCTCGGAACATGGACCTCATCATCACTACCGAGAAGGATCTATTAAAACTGCTTCGATTTCCTTTCGCGAGGGGAAAACTCCTGGCCTTACGAGTAGCGATGGTTGTCGAGAACGGGGACAGGCTAATGCAAGCCGTGGAAAAGGTCATTCAGAAAAAAAACAAGGAACCGTGAGTCTTCAATGGGTGAGATCGACAACGGTTTGCCGGGAGTTTTTCTAGACCGAGACGGGACCCTCATCCGCGATGTCGGCTATCTCAGTCGGCAGGACCAAATCCAAATTCTCCCGCGTGTTCCAGAGGCCCTCCGGCTATTGCATGAACACCGTATGAAGTTAGTCGTCGTCACCAACCAGTCTGGAGTTGCACGTGGCTTCTTCAACGAGCATGACGTGGAAGAAATCCATCTGGCACTGAAAAGAAAATTAGCTGAGCATAACGTCGTCCTGGACGGGATCTATTATTGTCCTCACCATCCTACCGAGGGAGTGGGGCCGTATCGTGTGTCCTGTGAATGCCGAAAGCCGAACGGTGGTCTGGCTAAACAGGCTGCGAAGGAACTCAACCTGGATCTTACCCGCTCCTATGTGGTAGGAGATAAACCGACCGATGTAGAGCTTGCCGTACGGATTGGAGCCAAAGGGATTCGAATTCACGAAAATGAGACAGAAACAGAGAAGAAAGGACAGGCGGTAGGTTCGAAAGAAGTAGAACCGGCAGCTTTGATCGTGAAAGACCTTTGGGAAGCGGCTGAGTGGATTGTTAAGGACGTTCAGGGAAAGCGATGACAACTGCTAAGGCGTCGATAACAGGAGGAGAAAATGGCGAATAAGTGGGACGAGCGCAAGAAGGCGCAAGAGGATCAATATTTTGTCAAGAAGGAAAGGGAGCTTCTCGACAAACTAAAGGCCAAGCAGGAAAAAGAAGCCCAGGAAGCCGTCAAAAACGCCTGCCATATGCGCTGCCCGAAATGCGGGGAGCCGCTCAAGGAGCGAACTTTCCGCAAGATTGTTATTGACGAATGCACAGCCTGCCGGGGAATCTGGCTCGATTCAGGAGAATTGGAACAAGTCGCGGGAATGGAAGATCAGGGCTGGCTCAGCAGCTTGTGGCAGAAAAGAAGTTGACGCTAAGTTGTAAGTCACGCATGTGACCGGCGCCAGGTTAAAGCTTGCAAAACTTTTGGGACAAAGAGTCTTTGAATTCCCCGGGAGCTACGCAGTTGCCGCTTTACCTCCACTTGCTTGCGAAAAGAGGCAAAAAGGCTTAGAGAGCAGTTGAGCTATGCGCTTTTCCACAACGCTATCCCGCTGTCGCGTTGCGGCAGCCCCTGGGCTGAAGCGTTATGTTTTTGTGCCTACAAATACACTATGCCGAATCTTTAAGTCTTTTTGATAGGGAGATCTAACTATGGTTAACGCGATCGTTTTATTAAAGGTACAACGCGAAAAAGTAAACGACGTAGCCGAAGCGCTTGTGGACTTGAAAGGTGTAGCGGAAGTCTATTCGGTTAGCGGCAGATACGATCTTGTAGCCATAATACGAGTCAAAAATAATGATGACCTGGCGGACACCGTGACCAACCACATGCGCAGGCAAACCCACATCCTGAGTACAGAGACCATGCTCGCATTTCAGGCCTATTCTCGTCATGATTTAGACAGCATGTTTTCAATAGGGCTTGATTGATAACTATCTCAGCTATTTCCTGTTTTCGGATTTTTTCCCTTTGAGGTGTAGGAAAAAACGTTTCACGGTCCATTAAACTTCCACAGGAGCAAGGTCTGTTCAGAGCAATTTAAGCTGGTTGGGCAGATTGTGCTGGTTTTACGGGAGGTTGACATATTACAGGATAAGCAGGTATTCTAACAAGCTACTGAAAAAGCCTCATCTGCTTCGTTACGCTCAATCGCCTCGCTCCGACGTACTGCTCAAGTACGCCTGCGCTCGTCGATCTTTCGCGTGCCTCGCACCTGAGGTCTTTTTGAGCAGGTTATAGCAGCGGTTTTAACACTCTGTTAGCGAGTAATTGTTTGTGGGGAGGGGTCATGCAGGTCTACTATGATCGTGACGCAGATTTAAATCATCTCAAGGGTAAGCGAGTAGCGGTTCTCGGGTACGGCAGTCAGGGTCACGCCCATGCCAATAATCTGAAAGATTCAGGGGTTGAGGTGGTAGTAGGGCTCAAGCGAGATAGCAGCTCGTGGCCTAAGGCAGAAAAGGCCGGATTGAAAGTAATGGATACGGCTGAGGCTGTTAAGTCTTCGGATATTATTATGGTTTTACTGCCGGATGAGCTTCAAGGAGAGGTCTACGAAAAGGACATTCAGCCCGGGCTCAAGAAGGGAAACTATCTAGCCTTTGGCCACGGGTTTAATATCCATTTTAAAAGAATCATTCCGCCACCGGCTGTGAATGTTTTTATGGTGGCGCCAAAGGGGCCGGGGCATTTGGTTCGCAGCGAGTTTGAAAAGGGACGAGGCGTGCCTTGTCTCCTAGCGGTTCAGCAGGATCCGTCTGGCGACACCACACCCGTAGGGTTGGCGTACGCCAGCGCCATAGGCGGGGGGCGAGCTGCGGTTATCGAGACGACTTTCAAGGATGAGACGGAGACGGATCTGTTCGGGGAGCAGGGGGTTCTTTGCGGCGGTCTTACCTCTCTGATTCAGGCAGGGTACGAGACGTTGGTGAATGCGGGTTACCCGCCTGAGATGGCCTATTTTGAGTGTGTCCATGAGGTCAAGCTGATCGTAGATCTCATTTACGAGGGCGGATTGACCAATATGCGCTATTCGATCAGCAACACGGCCGAATACGGGGATCTCAGTCGCGGAAAAAAGGTCATTGGGCCAGAGGTTCGGCAGGCCATGCAGGGTTTGCTAAAGGATATCCAGTCGGGAAAGTTTGCCGATGAGTGGATATCGGAATATCGTGCCGGGCTTCCCCATTTCAGGGAGCTTAGGAAAGAAGCAGCCAACCATCCGCTGGAAAAGGTGGGAGAGCGTCTCCGAGCGATGATGCCATGGTTGGGCCAGAACCGCCTGGTTGATAAGAGTAAGAATTAAATTTGGCTAATTGCTGATCGCTGCCAAATAACAGCTATGAAAATCGCCAGAGAGGGATATCGGTTTGTTCTCGTTGCAGCCCTTTTGGCTGTGCTTGCCTTCGTTTGGGGCTTGGAGTGGGTCGGGGTGGGGCTTAGCCTGTTGGCTCTTGTGTTTTTGGGTTTTTTTCGCGATCCGGAGCGAGTTCCGCCTGCGGGCGATGGGTTGATTGTATCCCCTGCAGACGGCAAAATAGTAGGAATCCAAAAGGGAGGAAAAGAAGGACTTCCCGGACAGGCCGGAACACGAGTGAGTATTTTCTTGTCGCCGTTGGACGTGCATGTTAATCGTGCCCCAGTTAAGGGCAGTGTTGAGAGTGTCCGCTATCGAGAGGGCAAATTTTTTGCCGCTTACAGGGAAAAAGCATCGCAAGACAACGAGCAAAATGCCCTGAGCATAGTAGATAATCGAGGGCGCAAGTTGGGTGTCGTCCAGATCGCTGGAGCTGTGGCCCGGCGCATTGTCTGTTATGTCAGAAAGGGAGATTCTCTAGAGCAGGGACAGAGGTTTGGGATGATCATGTTTGGTTCGCGAGTAGATCTCTTTTTGCCCGAGGATTCTCACGTGGAGGTCGCTGAAGGACAGCATGTACGAGGAGGGGTGACCATCATAGGGAGGTTCTCATGAACGGGGTTATTGGCCCACAACGTGACAAACCATCCAGGGGAAGACTCCGGCTTTTACGTCGGAAGAGCTCTACGCGCATCCCTCTGAAGCAGAGGGTAAAGGCGGACCAGCTCAAAAAGGGCGTCTATTTGATTCCCAGTTTGTTTACTACCGGCAATCTTTTTTGCGGATTTTTCTCTATCGTGTCGACCTTTAGTGGGCAATACTGGCAGGCGGCGATATTCATTGTCTTGGCCCATCTCCTTGATGGCATAGATGGTTATGTGGCTCGTCTGACTAAGACAACGAGCCAATTCGGCATTGAATTCGATTCTCTAGCCGATGTGGTTTCCTTTGGCGTGGCCCCTGCCATATTGGTCTACTACTGGGCCCTCATGCCCTGGCATACTTGGGGTTGGCTGGCAGCTTGTCTTTATGTGGCGTGCGGGGCGCTTAGGCTCGCCCGCTATAACGTTCAAGCTAGGAACGTAGAAAAGAGCCATTTTGTCGGACTTCCCATACCGGCTGCGGCGGAAATGATTGCAGCGACCGTGGTGTTGTACTACTTTCTAGGCGGCGAGGGAGCGGCCAACAAGCAAATTATTTTACTTCTCGTGATCTACGTTCTCGCGGGGTTGATGGTGAGCAATTTTCATTATTTCAGCTTGAAACAGGTTAATTTCAAAAAGCGACATCCGCTTTGGCTATTGGTTTCCGCGATCCTTCTTATTAAACTGATTGTCGGGGAGCCGCAGATTGTGTTTTTTACCATCGTTCTCCTGTATGCTTTATCCGGACCTCTTTTATGGTTACTGACGACCTATAAGAGGCGACGGGAGAGGAGAGGGGAGATCGCCGAGGCTTTGGAATAGTTCCCTTCTCTAGGACACCAGTTCAATGCTCCCGTTGGCCGTGCCGCGGGAGTTTTTGTTTTTAAGGAGAGAGAAATGTCGGATGAAACTACAGATCATGGGATCGTGAAGATTTTTGATACGACGCTTCGGGATGGAGAACAGTCCCCCGGAGCGAGCATGAATGTCGAAGAAAAGGTCGTCATCGCTCGCCAACTGGAGAAGCTGAGTGTAGATGTGATCGAAGCGGGATTTGCCGCCTCTTCCGACGGCGATTTTGACTCGGTGGAGCGTGTCTCCAAGGAGGTCAAGCAGCCGATCGTCGTGAGCCTTGCCCGGGCCCAGGAGGGCGACATTAAAAGGGCCCTGAAGGCGGTCGAGCATGCCAAGCATCCGGGGATTCACATCTTTATCGCGACCTCCGATATTCATATGAAACATAAGCTTCGAATGTCGCGCAGCGAGGTTTTGGACGCCGCCGCCTGGGCGGTCGGCTATGCCAAGAAACATATCGACTATATCGAGTTCTCGGCAGAAGACGCCTCGCGGAGCGATTGGGATTTTCTCGTAGAGGTATTCGGCGAAACGATTCGGGCCGGGGCCAAGACCCTCAATATCCCCGACACCACCGGATATGCCATCCCTTCGGAGTTCGGTTCGTTGGTGCGTTCTTTGATCGAGAAAACGGAGAATGCAAATCAGGTGACTTGGAGCGCTCACTGTCATAATGACCTCGGGCTCGCGGTGGCGAATTCTCTGGCGGCCGTCGCCAACGGAGTAAGACAAGTGGAGTGCACGGTCAACGGCATCGGGGAGCGCGCGGGGAATACCTCCTTAGAGGAGGTCGTGATGGCGCTCAAGACCCGGAAGAGCCTTTTTGGCGTCGATACTCATGTGGCGACGGATCAGATCTACCCGACCTCGCGGCTACTCTCTCAGATCACCGGTATTCCGATACCGATCAATAAGCCGATCGTGGGGGACAATGCCTTTGCGCATGAAGCGGGCATTCACCAGGACGGTGTTCTGAAGCAAAAGCTTACGTATGAGATTATGACGCCTGAGTCGATCGGCATTCCGGGAAATCGGTTGGTGATGGGGAAACATTCGGGCCGGCACGCCTTCGGCGAGCGACTGAAGGAGTTGGGATTCAACCTCGATAAGACGGACATGAACAGGGCCTTTCTGCGCTTCAAAGAATTGGCGGACAAGAAAAAAGAAGTCTACGACGAAGATATCGAAGCCATTGTCGCGGAAGAAATCCTCCGCATCCCCGGCCAGCCTGATCGTTATGAGCTTCTTTATCTCAACGTCAATTCAAGCTCCAATGGCGTCCCCTCGGCTACGGTGAAGATCCGTGTGGACAGTCAGGAATGCTCGGATCATGCTACCGGTGATGGAGTCGTAGATGCTTGCTACAAGGTGATCGCTAAGATAACCGGGACACGCACGACGCTGGTGCGATACTCGGTCAACGCGATCACAGGCGGGGCAGACGCCCAGGGCGAGGTTTCGTGCTTGCTCGAGGACGGAGGGATCCGCGTTTCAGGAAAAGGGGCTCATACCGATATCATTATGGCCAGCGCCTTGGCCTATATTAATGCCTTGAACAAACTAGAGTACCGAAAGCACTATCGGCAGCTCGTTGTGAGGGGGGGGCCGTGAGTTACCAAATCTTAGTTTTGCCGGGGGATGGCATAGGGCCTGAGGTGGTTAAAGAGGCAACTCAGGTGTTGAAGCAAGTGGCTGACTTATACGGATTCCAGGTCGATTTAAAAGAAGGCTTGGTGGGCGGAGCCTCTATTGACGCCCATGGGAAACCTCTGACGGATTCGGTCTTGAAGTCGGCGAAAGAAAGTCACGCCGTTCTTCTCGGGGCGATGGGCGGGCCCAAATGGGACGGGTTAGATTTTTCCATCCGGCCTGAACGGGCCTTGTTGACCTTGCGGCAAGAGTTGGGTCTCTTCGCCAATCTCCGGCCGGTCAAGCTCTTTTCGGCGCTGACCTCAGCCTCGACATTAAAGCGCGAAGTTGTGGAGGGGACCGACCTTCTGGTCGTACGCGAGCTTACCGGTGGAATCTACTTCGGCCAGCCCAAAGGGGTCACCAAGCTTCCCGATGGCACTGAGCGAGGCGTCAATACGGAGGTTTATACCACGCCGGAGATCGAGCGCATTGCTCACGTCGCTTTCGAGGCGGCTCGTAAGAGGCGTAAAAAGGTAACCTCGGTTGATAAAGCCAATGTGCTGGAGGCTTCGGAGCTGTGGCGCAAAGTGGTGACTCGGATTCATAAGGAGAACGGGTATGGTGATGTCCGGCTCGAGCACATCCTTGTGGACAACTGCGCCATGCAGCTCATCCGAGATCCCAAGCAATTCGACGTTATGGTCACGACCAACATGTTTGGAGATATCCTGAGCGACGAGGCATCGATGCTCACCGGCTCGATCGGCATGCTCCCCTCTGCCAGTATCGGAGGGAAAGTGGGTATGTACGAGCCGGTCCATGGGAGCGCGCCGGATATCGTGGGAAAAGACATGGCCAACCCGTTGGCGACTATATTGACGGTTGCGCTGATGTTGCACCATTCGCTCGATCAAGGTCCGGCGGCCGACCGTATAGAAAAAGCGGTCGAGGAGATACTCGACGAGGGATACCGGACAGCCGATATCCAGGGAAAAGAAGGTCGCTTGGTGGGTTGTAAAGAAATGGGACGGCTGGTTAGAGAGAAGATAAAAAAGCTTGAGAATCCAGGAGCCAGAATCCAGAATTCAGAATAGAGGGATGGGGGCTTCTGGATACTGACTACTGGCTACTGAATTCTAGGGATTAGGGGACATGAAGAAAGAGAAATATAACGTTGCGGTTGTGGGCGCCACTGGGGCGGTGGGGGAGCAGATGAGGGGGATCCTTGAAGAGCGCCTGTTCCCCGTCGGTGAGCTTCGCCTATTGGCCTCGGAGAGATCGGCGGGTCAGCTCCTTGGGTTTCGGGGCCGGCAGGTTCGCGTGGCCGTGCTGCGAGAGGATTCTTTTAAAGATATCGACGTTGCCTTATTTTCAGCGGGCGGGAGCGTCAGTGAAAAGTTTGCCCCGCTGGCCGTTGCCTCCGGTGCTGTGGTTGTCGACAACAGCGCGCAATTCCGTATGGAGCCCGATGTCCCGCTGATTGTCCCGGAAGTAAACAGACAAGAGATTGGTCGTTATAAATCCCGAGGGATCATTGCCAACCCCAACTGTTCAACGATCCAGATGGTCGTGGTACTTAAGCCTATCTACGATGCCGCGCGCATCAGGCGTGTAGTCGTCTCTTCGTATCAATCCGTTTCCGGCGCCGGTCGAATGGCCATGGAAGAATTGAGCCAGCAGTCGATTGCCCTCTTCAGCGGTAAGGATTTGAAGAAGGAGAAATTTCCTCATCAGATCGCCTTTAACTGTATCCCTCACATCGATCCGTTTTTGGAGAACGGATACACCAAGGAAGAAATGAAGATGATCGGTGAGACCCGCAAGATCTTAGGGGACGAGTCCCTTCGCATTACAGCCACAGCAGTGCGCGTACCGGTATTCTGCGGCCACTCCGAATCGGTTAATATTGAAACTGAAATAAAACTCACGGCCAAAGATGTCAGGGGCATTTTGCGCGAGGCGCCGGGGGTCCTGCTGTGCGATGAGCCGGGAAAAAATCTTTACCCATTGGCCATCGATGCCGTGGGCAAGGACGCCACGCTGGTGGGACGGATTCGAGAGGATGATTCCGTTCCCAACGGCATCAACCTCTGGATCGTGGCGGACAACCTGCGCAAGGGTGCTGCTCTCAATGCGGTTCAGATCGCCGAAATCCTGATCAGGGAATACTTCTGATACTTTGGCGTTCAGCTCTTAGCAGTCAGCGTTCAGGTTTTGGCTGATTGCCGAAGGCGGGTACGCTTCTCGTGCATGAACATCAAGCTGACCATTGAATACGATGGGACCGAATATCACGGCTGGCAGATACAGCCCAACGGGAAGACCATCCAAGAAGTCCTGGAGCAGGCCCTTGCAAAGATTCTGGGTATGCAGACTCGACTCCACGGGTCCGGGCGCACGGATGCCGGCGTGCATGCCTTAGGTCAGGTTGCCAATTTCGTATGCGAACGAGATGTCGATCTCCGGCGGCTCCAAAGGGGTCTCAATGCGGTCACTCCACGGGACATTGTTGTTAAAAAAGCGGAGGCGGTTCCCGACTCTTTCGATGCCCGCCGGGACGGCCGAAGCCGAGTTTATGAGTATCGCATTTGGAACCATCCCTGGCCTTCCGCTTTGCACTATCGCTTTTCCTGGCATATTTCTTATCCGTTGGAGCTGTCCGTTATGCAGGAGGCGATCCGCCATCTGGAAGGGGAGCATGATTTTTCCTCCTTTCAGGCGGCAGGTTGCGATGCAGCGCATGCGATGCGAAAGGTCTATCGAAATTCCCTGAGCCGACGGGATGAATTTCTTGTTTACACCATCCAGGCTACCGCTTATCTGAGGCATATGGTGCGCAATATAGTGGGGACTCTGGTTGAAGTTGGGCAGGGTGAGCGGACTGCTGCAGGATTCGCCGAACTTCTCCGTGCCAGAGACCGGACTCAGGCAGGGCCTACGGCCCCGGGCCATGGGCTGTTTCTCGTTAACGTAAAATACTAAGAGGCTCAAGGGTTAAGAGTGAAAAGCGGCTGATGAAAAGAAAGCTCTCAATCATCTTTCTGCTCTCCCTTCTGGTTACCGGGCTAATCTTTTTTTCTCAGATTCGCTTGGGGGCGGTCACGGCCCTCTTTCTCTGGGACCTCCTGGATGAGGAAGCAGTCCAATCTCCTGATCGCGGAACTCTGGCGTGGATTACCCCGTCTCCCGCTGTGAAACGATTGCAGATTTCACGGGGAGGAGAGAGGATCGCCGCGGATCTGTATCATCTGCGAGATGGCAAGAGGAGAGCCGCCATCCTTCTGACCCACGGCATTATCGAGGCGGGCAAGGATGATCCGCGCCTGATTCGCTTCGCCTATTCCCTGGCCCGTTCTGGTTTTGTTGTCCTTGTCCCCGAGCTCA
>JAUXIP010000318.1 GCA_030620935.1 Deltaproteobacteria bacterium
CAATGAGTGTAAAAAGACATCTTACTCTTACGACGAAAGTAGTGCTATCGATTGTGTCAGCTGTTCTATTTTCATCATGTGCGATTCCACCTGAATCGAAGGATGGAAAATCAAAGTCTATTTTGCATAGGGAGCTATTTCACGCAGAGACCGCCATACAGGACGAATGGCAACACCTTCCAATCCGAGGTCAAAATGAATACCGCCTGGCTGTGGTTGATGGAAAGATTTCTATTCGTGCTGTGGGGCATGGGTACGCCTCGGGGCTGGTCCGACGTGTCAGTGTGGATACTAGACAATGCCCGTGGATAGAATGGGTTTGGCGTGTTGAGGTAATACAGCCCGACGCTGATATACGGGTAAAGGAAAGCGAAGATGTCGCAGCGTCCATATTTCTTTTGTTCGGGGACACGGATTTGGCGATTGACTTCAAGAAGATCCCGACATTGCGGTATGTCTGGACCAATGACAAAGTTTCTGAAGGTACTGTTGTTGACAATCCATATTTTCCGGAGACAGTGCGAAGCATTGTCATTCGGAGCGGTAGTAAGCAGGTTGGCAAGTGGATAACGGAGCGACGAAATTTGGCAATAGATTTCCAACAAGCTTTCGGCTACCACCCCAAAGTGCCGATTGAAGCGATTGCTCTTTTTACTGACAATGACCAGACGAAACAGCCTGTCGAGGCCTCTTATGCCTGGGCACGCGTTCTCTGTACTGCCGGGAGGTGACACGCACTGACGACTTGCGTTGACATAATGGGGATGTATCGGCTACTAAAGTGGTAAGGATGCGGCGTGCGGAGTTGCTTCAGCCGCACCTAAAGCAAGAAAAGAGGGAGACACAATGGCAAAGGCACACAAAAAAGAATGGCAGGCGCCAACGGATCAAAAAACCAAGGCTGGGTACGGTAAATTTCTTCGCCCGAAGACGCCTTACGACATTTTCATGGAGCAAGAGGGAATCCCGGTCTATCGAGAGATCGTCGTGCGCAGAGTGCAGGATCTGCCGTTGAAACCGTGGAAGCGGATGGGGGGTAATGGGACCTATATCCAACTTTTAGGGACAGAGGGGCTTTGGGGCTGTTATGTTGTAGAGGTGCCAGGGGCCGGCGCGCTCAATGCGGAGCGCCACATGTACGAGGAGCTCTACCTCGTGGTCGAAGGACGCGGCTCGACCGAGGTATGGGCGGATGGAAACGGGAAGAAGCTGACCTTCGAGTGGCAGAGAGGCTCACTCTTCTCCATCCCTATTAACACCCACCACCGCATCGTCAACGCGACCCGCAGCCCGGCGCTGCTGCTCGCCGGGACGACGGCGCCGAATGTGATGAATCTCTTTTCCAACACCGATTTCGTCTTCAATTGTCCTTACCCGTTCAAGGATCGCTTCGATCCCACCGACGATTACTATAAACCCAAAGAAGAGATCGAGCCGGATCCCTTACGGGGCCTGGCAATGCGCCAGACCAACATCATCCCGGACATCATCACTTGCGAGCTTCCCTTGGACAACCGGCGCTCCCCCGGCTACCGGAGGATCGAGCCGCACATGACCGGCAACAATTTTTACCTCTGGATCGGTCAGCACGAAAACGGGCGCTACTCCAAGGCCCATGCCCACGGCTCGGCAGCCGTTCTGCTCTGTCTCACGGGAAAAGGCTACACCTACACCTGGCCTGCCACTCTCGGCCAGACGCCGTGGAAAGACGGCAAAGGAGACCAGGTGAAGCGACAGGACTACGAGCCGGTGGGGTTGGTCAGCGCCGCGCCGATGGGGGGCAACTGGTTTCACGCCCACTTCGGCATCAGCAAGGAGCCGCTCCGTCTGTCGGCGTGGTTCGGTCCCAACGCACCTGGGCGGGAGCGGGGCCGGCCGGGGGAGAAACATATAGACTACGGCGCGATCGATATCCATGAGGGCGGCACGGCTGTTCCCTACTATGATGAAGATCCGTTCCTGCGCAAAGAATACGAAGAGACGCTGAAGCAAGAGGGAATTATCTCCCGAATGGATGACTCGCTCTACCGCAAGCCGTAATCTTTGTCGTAAGCCTCTCGCCGAAGGAATTTCGTGACATCATCCCGTCACCTTGGGTTTACCGCCCCAGGCCGCCATATCGTCGAGGAAGACGAGATCCGGCTTACGAGTGTCGGGGTGGATATCGGATCCTCGACCTCTCATCTCGTCTTTTCCCGTCTTGAGATGCGGCAAGAAGGAACGCGCTACGTCGTCGTGCGGCGCGCGATCCTCAATGAGTCAGAGATCCTGCTCACTCCCTACCTGGACGACTTAACCATCGACGTAAAGACCCTGGGAGAATTCATCAACCGCCAATATGAGCGTGCAAAGTTCAAGCGTGAAGACATCGACACAGGAGCGCTGATTCTCACCGGTGTGGCGGTCCGCCGCCGCAACGCCCGCGCCATTGGAGAACTCTTCGCTCAGGAGGCGGGCCGCTTCGTGGCGGTCAGCGCCGGTGACAGTCTGGAAAGCACGATGGCGGCGCATGGCTCCGGCGCGGCCGCCCAGTCGGGAAAATCCGGCGGCGTCTGCATGAACATCGATATCGGCGGCGGGACGAGTAAGATCGCCGTTTGCGTTAAAGGTAAAGTTCGTGAAGTCACGGCCATCGATGTTGGCGCCCGGTTGGTCGCGTTCGATGGGGAAGGTGTTGTTACGCGATTGGAAGAAGCAGGCCGTCATTTTGCCGCGGCTGTAGGGCTGAATCCGGAAGTCGGGAAAAAGATCGATCGGTCCAAGTTGCGATCGATGGTTTCCTTGATGGCTGAAAGACTTTTCGAGGTCGTTAGTTTGTCAGATCTCGCGCAGGAGACGCGGCAACTCGTTCGTCTCCCGCCCCTGTCCTACCGAGGAAAGATCGACGCGATCATCTTCTCCGGCGGGGTGGCGGAATTTATTTACGGTCATGACCCCAGCGACGACGGCGACCTGGGAGCGCTGCTCGCGAGCGAGGTGAAACAGAGAGTCGAGCGCTTGGGCATTCCGGTGTTGGAGCCTGCCGCGGGAATCCGGGCCACAGTTATCGGAGCTTCCCAGTACACCATCCAGGTAAGCGGGAGTACGATTTTTATCGACCCGCTCGAAGCAGTGCCGGTGCGCAACGTGCCGGTTATCGTGCCAGATTTTCCATTGAACGGTGACGAGATCGACCAGGCAGCGATCAAGACCGCGGTTGAGTCGGCTCTCGCGCGGCTGGATCTCGTCGATGGACGGCAGCCCGTGGCGGTTGGTTTTCAGTGGGACGGTTCGGCGACCTTCGCGCGGCTCGATGCATTCTGTTCAGGAGTCAGAGATGGACTTCAGAAAATTCTTGGCAAAGGACATCCTATGATGTTGGTGAGCGACGGTGACATCGGCGGCATTATCGGATTGCACTTCAAAGAGGAGATGCAACTGGAAAGTCCTGTCATCTCCATCGATGGCGTTTCCCTGAACGAGTTCGACTACATCGACATCGGCGCCTTGATCCCGTCCTCCGGCGCCGTCCCCGTCGTCGTCAAATCCCTGATCTTCCCTACCTCCGCCTAATTAAAATTGAAGGTCCAGCGTCTGTGAGGATGGGCGTTTCACTGCAAGATTGTATAGAGTGAAAGGTCTGACCCCCGTCACTGAACCACATTACTTACGTCAACGACACGCTGGGATAGTTTTCGTCAATCATCCGGGCGTTCACTAGACCTCGTTAAGGAAACGCACGTCAGGCCGGCCAACAACGCCAGCCGCTTGCATCCGCTCTCGCAAACCCTGCGACTGAAAAAAC
>JAUXIP010000019.1 GCA_030620935.1 Deltaproteobacteria bacterium
AAGCTGCGCCACAATTGTCATTGCCGTTGATGGTGAATGAATCGCCAGCGAAGTTCGTTTCAGTAGCGTCTGCTGCCGACCCTGGAAGAGAGACCGAGCCGAACGCAAAGGTGGTGCTCCGATCGACATAGGCCTCGACGACCTTTTTGGCGCTGTTCGGACCGAGAGCGGTGGAAGTGAGAATAGCCCGGGTGTTCCCCCCGCTGCTAGTTGAGTCGTTCACGGCTGTCACGGCGTAGGTATAGTTAGTGCCAAGAGAGCCGGAAGCTACGTCGGCGGATGAGCTATAGGCGAAAGTGGAGCCTAAGGAAATTTCCGCCAAGGCGTGCTCTATGCCCGCATCGGCCACCTGGAGAGCGCTGGTCCCCGTCCTAAAACTGCTGGTCGTCTTGAGATTCAAACCGCTAAAGAGAAGACCGCCGGCGGCGACTGAGAGCAGCAGCAGCATCACCATAAGGACAACCACTAGAGCTATACCCTGGTTGCCTACTAAAGCTTTTTTCATAAACCCTCCGGATTGCCTACCGACTCATTTCCTGCCTGCTTCTCACTGGGGCGCCAATCACGGGGACAATCCCCGATTGCGCAACTCGACGTTGGAGTCCATCTTGGCATTGAGCACACCGCCCCCGAACTCTGTGTCCGGACTTTGCGATTGGATAGTCAGGCTGATCTCTACTCTTTGAATATCAGCTGCGACGATCGATGACATCGCTGTGGTTGAATCCTGGGCATAGTAGGTAAATTGCAAAGCCGTGGCGTTACCGTCCGTAAGATCCTGTGCCCCGCCGCCATCTACTGCCCTGGTAATATTCTGATTCACATTGTCATAAGCGTAGGCAAAATCTTCGTTAGGGCCGCCGCAGTCTCCGTCGTCGTCGGTATCGAGCCGGATTTGAAGTGTCTGAGCCGTCGCGGTCGCAATTCCGGCACAAGCCGTCCCAGACACGGTGTAGCCTGCAGACCGAATCTCCCTTACCATCAAGTCCAATACAGCACGGGCATACTCCTGCGCCTCTAGGCGGCTCTCCTGCGATTTCACCGTACGCGCCTGAACCCGGAAGACGCTGTAGATCGTTCCCATGACAAAAAGGGTTAAAAACATCGACACGAGTAACGCGACTAACGTACACCCCGTCCCAGCCCGCTGAAAAAGGCCCATCTGCCATAGCTTGCCGATGGCAGGTGTTGCGATGGCTGCGCTCGGCCGCCTCGCTCCAACGTACCGCTTAAGTACGCCTCCGCTGCACCTGTCCTGAGCGAAACCGAAGGATCGGCTTCTCGCGCGCCGTTCGGCTGCCTTCGTCCCGAGCTCAGGCCGAGGGGAGCTCACGGTCGAAGCCTCGCATCTGGGACCTTTTTGACCGGTCTGAGAACAAAGTCTTTCGACAAGTTGTACGTTCATGACGGGCTGTCAGTTAACCGCCGAAGAGATGGTGACGCTCCGGCTTGTATAATCCGTCCAATTCACTTGGACATCGATTTGACTCGCGTTTAATGTGAGAGTAGGAGCCGTTACCGTCCAAGTGCGTGTAAAGGTGATGCCCAAAGCAGTTGGATAATCAGGACCTCCTGAGGCAAGCGTCGCCGGATTTGCCCTTAGTTCTTCCAGCTTGTCCTGTGCTAAGTTTGTCGCGACTGTGTAAGAATAACTCGTCTGGTTGGCTCTCATAACCGTGGTGGCGCTTACCGCGAGCCCTAGGATAGCAACGGAGAAGATAGCCAGCGACACCAAGACCTCTATGATGGTGAAGCCACCTGACGGAAGAGATCGGACATCGTGCGACCTTAGACGTTGAACCTTAAACTCTTCCTTACTCATCGTTCACCCGTTCAGAGTATCCTCACCCGACCCACGATCGTAACTTCCACCTGTGCAGTCGTAGTTCCGTTGCTCAAGGTTATCGTGCTTGCGGCAGTTGCAACTCCACGCGGTTGAAATTGAGGGGTGGCAGTAGCTGCCGTAACGGTAATCCCTTCAGGGAGACTAAAAGGCCCACTCTCATTCGTAAACAAATCATCGTTGTCCGGATCATTCTGCAAAGTGTAAGAAGTAGCAGGAAGTGCGCCAAAACTTACTTGAAATCTGGTGTTTTGGGTTACTGCCTTCATCCGCGCTAGCTGCAGGTCAACAGCAACCTGCCGCGCGCCGTCCGAAAGCCGAAGCGTGGGGAGCCAAGAGAGAAAACTGGGGATTGCGATGGCCATGAGCAGTGCTGCCACTCCGATCGTGATCATCATCTCTGTAATAGTAAAACCTTTGGAGGAATGAATCTCTCTTCCGATTTTCACTGACCTGAACATAGATTGTCCGAAATAGGACGATAGCGGAACGCAACTCACAATCAAGTTTTATGCTAATACTGTGCCAAGATTATGAGGATTGCTACGGATGCAACTCATTAAAATATTGGCGCTTTCGGCGTCTGGGAAATTGCCCTGAAGCTTTTTTCTCGAGGTTGGGTGACAAGAATGAGTAATGCTGGCAAAAATTGACAGTTAGGCTGGAGTAAAAACTATTTAGGTAGGTAGAATTGGATTAATTCCTGACCGAAGAATATGTGGAAGAGGGCGCCTATGCAGAGAAAGGGAGCAAAAGGTAGAGCGTACCTGCGGTCAAAACCTTTGAATGCCATAAATGAGAGACCTACGACAGAGCCTGCCAAAGATCCAAGAAAAAGCGTTACTGGAATGGAAGGCCAGCCTAAAAATGCACCGATCATGGCCAGCAGCTTCACATCTCCACCTCCCATTCCCTCCACGCCGGTCAATGATTCATAAACCCACGCCACGAGCAGCAAAAAGCCTCCGCCAACGACGATGCCCAGTAAAGAGCTTACCGCTGAAGGCAAGATTGGTGAAGAATCCGTCAACAAAAAGTAATTGACAATTGCTACGAGCAAACCCAAACCGATGCCGGGCAGGCTGATCACATCTGGGACAATCCTAACGTCCAAATCGATAAAGGAGATGACAATCAAGGCAGCAACAAAGACAAAACTCATGAAAAAAGCGAGACCAAGGCCAAAGCGCTGCAACAGCGCGACCGACAGGACCGCCATCAATAGCTCTACAACAAAATAGCGGGCAGATATCTTGGCATCACAAAAGCGGCACTTCCCCTGCAAATTGATATAGCTGAGCAGCGGGATGTTGTCGTAAAAAGGGACGCGGGTTTTACAGGCTGGGCAATGAGAAGGTGGATTAACGATCGACTCATCCTTCGGCAACCGAACGATGCAAACATTAAGAAAGCTCCCGACAATCGCGCCAAAGACAAATACAGCAGAGGAGAGAGCGAACGCAGCCCCCTTTTTTTCCATCCAGTTCGTAAAAGCCGGGACGCCTTCCAGAGCAGAGCTAAGCCCGCCGTCAAAAAAGCCGGGCACGACTAAGGCTACTGTCCCGCCCAAGGCAACCACCAATCCTCCCAAGGCCAGCAGCGCCGCAAAGGTATCGTAAGGAGAACGGAGACGGGACGATCCCCACAAGCCGTATCCCATGCCTGCAACACCCATGACGATTAACAAAGCCGGTGCCATTTCACTCATGAATCATTGTTATAACTTTGCTCGGATTAAAGAGACATGCTTAGGCTTTAAGCATGCCTATGATCCAAATTGCATAAGAGATCAAAAACAAACCTCCCCACCCCAAGGCTCGCCTGACGACAAAGCCTTTCTCACCCTGGAAAACCTGTATTATAAAACCTATCACCGCGCCCACCCAGCCGAAGAAGCCTACCTCACGCACCACCGACCAAAAATAGTCAGGACGATCCTTCTGGGTAAGGATGTCTAAGTGTTTCTGTCTTAATTCCTCAAGCGAGGCTTTTTCCTTTCGTTCCGAGGAAGAGGCTTCCCACTGGGCCATGAGAACAGCAATTTTTTGGTTACACTTCTCAATCCACTCTTTTCCAGGCGTGTAAAAGCTGCGGGCCGCATAAAATGACGACCGCAGCTCTTGGAAAGCCGTGAGCGCTGTTTCTCTATCTCCTTTTTTTTCGGCTTCCACACCTACCTCCCATAATTCATCAGCCGCCCTATTTACATAGGGAGCTCCGGGTAGATACCACTTGATAGAGCGCTGGTAATGCGTAATAGCCTCAGGTAAGTCTCCTGCTATCCTCGCTGTCGCCGCTTTATGATATTCCCTGTAACCCTGGACTCCGACATACACGACGACTGCAAGCAACAGAAAGAGACACATGGAAATAGACTTAACAATCATCTTACCGTGCAACCGTTAACCCTCCCTTGCTGCTAGTGTAGCTTGCCTCGCAGGTAGGACAAAACCACGCGCGCCCGCGTCTTTTTAATTTGACTCCGCATCGGCACATCCATCCTTTAGGCCTCGCCGGGCTGCCATAAAACAGGGCATGGTCAGGCACATCTTTTGTAACCACCGAACCGGCCCCAACGAAAGCGTAACGGCCGATGGTAATACCGCATAGAATGGTAGCATTAGCGCCGAGTGTTGCTCCTCTCCGAACCAGGGTTGTTCTAAATTCTTCTCTGCGCGAGATGAAACTCCGGGGATTGATGACGTTGGTGAAGACTACGGAAGGACCGCAGAAAACATCTGCTTCCAGTTCGACGCCATCAAAAATAGAAACGTTATTCTGAACCTTGACGCCACTGCCAACCTTTGCCGTGGAAGCAACAAAAACATTCTGGCCAATAATACATTCGGGACCGATCTCCGCACCCGCCATGACGTGGGAAAAATGCCAGATCTTGGTCCCAGTACCGATCCGGGCCGGCTCTTCGACAATCGCGCTGGGATGAACAAAGAATTCCATCTATTCTTGGAGAGTTACGGGGGCTCCCATTTGCTTGAGAGAGATCTGAGCCTTTTCCAACACCCTTACTACCTGGATGCCTTGAGGCCCATCGGTCAGAGGCGCTTTCCGATTTTCCACACAATCCAGGAAGTGGAGACACTCGAGTTTGAGAGGCTCTTGCATCTCGATCTTCGGAATCCAGATGTCTCCACTTCGAATCCCAAGGGAGTCTCCATAGGACGTATACGTGCCGGGTTCCAACACCCCCTTATCATACAAACGTATCGGCTCGGCTACGGAGATGTCGTTAAAAACCGCCATCTTCTTACTACCTACTACGGTCAGCTCTCTGCGCTTATGGGGGTCCAGCCAACTCACATGGATCTGGACCATTACCCTGTCGGGAAAACTCATGTTGAGAAAGACGACGTCTTCCACATCCGGCTGAACATAGGCCTCACCTCTGGCACAAACCATTGTAGGCTCCGAATCCAAAAGATAGAGAGCCATCGAGATATCGTGCGGGGCAAAGCTGAGGAGGGCGTTTTCGTTTTTTCTGATTTTGCCTAGATTGACCCGCCGAAAATAAAGATAGAGGATCTTCCCCAACTCTCCCTCACAAATCAATTCTTTGAGCCGCACCAAAGCAGGGTGAAAAAGCATCAAGTGGCCAACCATTAAGATTCTGCCTCTTTTCTCTGCTTCTCTGCTCAACTCCTCCGCTTCTGCCGTAGTAGAAGCCAACGGCTTTTCGATAAAAACATCTTTCCCTTTTTTCAAGGCTTCTAGTGCAATTTCGTAATGCGTAGAGGTAGGGGTCACGATAACCACCGCCTGTATCTCAGGCCAGCTCAAAACCTCTTTCCAGTCTAAAGAAAACAGGAGTTGGGGATAGAGCGGTCTCAACCGATCGAGAACGTGTCTATCCTGATCACAAACTACCTTGACTTGACACTGAGGGAGGGTGACAAAGTTGCGAACCAAGTTGGGTCCCCAATATCCAGCGCCGATAATGCCAACGGTCACCATAAACTACTTTACCTTACCAGAGTGGGCCGGAAAGCGAAAAGGTTCATGGTCTACTTTCCTTCCCCGTAAGCCTTCTGGATTTCTTTAATCCGGACAAGATTTCCTCTGAGTCCAAGAACTTGCAACGAAATCAGACCAAGAAGAAAAGAGAGGCCCGTAGCGACCACTCTCTGAATTAGGGCTGCATAGGTAGCTACATCCGCTGGGACTCCGGCCCCCCCTAAAAGAACGACTAGGCTCAGTTCTCTAGCGCCTAAACCCATGGGCATGAGAGAGATGAGACCCACCAAATAGCTCAAAGACTGGATTGAGAGGAGAGTAAAAAAGGAGACCGGCCTGCCTAAGTGGATGAGAAGGACCTGAGAAAAAAAGACGGAACAGAATAGAACTAAAAGACAGAGGAAACTAAATGAAGCAAGCGTCCAAAAGTTCAAAGGCTTCCGCGTTTGGCCCATACCTTCAGCAAAAGGGAATACGCGGAAAAAAAGACTCCGCAGCTTGGAAAGCCAGTTGATCTCGTCCCCATAGCGCCACAGAAAATATCCCGCCAATATTAAAGAGAGAAGCAAAAAAATTAAAAAAGAGACCGATGCAAACAACCATGGATCCGCGTAGAAGATCCATAAAGCCGGAATAGAGAAGATCAAGGGGAAAAAAGTTGTCACTGCCAACTCCCACGCTACCACGCCAAACGAGACAGCCACCGTGAGGCCAAAGAGACAACGGTAGAGATAAACCCTTACCGGAAGCCCCAACTTTCCGGGGAGGAGATAACCCACAGATGAGGAGGCAGTAAGGGCCAAATACACCGAGGAGAAAGAAGAAGAGGGTTGGATGCGCCTAAGAAAAATCCAGACTGCTAAGGTGTGAAAGAAAAGCGAAACCACGTGAATGAGTGCCAAGAGAAGGAGGAGTTCGTAACTGATGGCCTTTAAGGGCGTGAAGTCCCAGTTATCAAAGTAGAAAAAATATGCAAGGAGAAGAGAGGTGAAAACAACAAGACCAAAAATCCTGACTGTCAACCTAACAGACAACGATTACCTCAATGGGAAACGTTGAGCGGGCTCTTGCCACTACCAGTCCTCTTTTGTATCCCTCGGTTAAGAAGATTCTGGTAGAGACTAAGTGTAGCCTCGGTGATCTCAGGAATAGTCCGGTGGTAACGCCGCAACAATTCTTTACCTCCTTTACCGATACGGCCCCTAAGGCTGGCATCGCTAATCAGCTCCACAACAGCATTGGCCAAGGCTTTTTCATCTCGGGGAGGAATCAAAATACAGTTTTCTCCGTGGGTAAAAAGTTTGGAAGAGTAACCCGCATCAGTAATGATGCAAGGCACCTCCATAAACATTGCTTCTGCAATAGTGCTGCTCCATGTATTCTCAACAGGGCTCAGGGCGACGAAAATATGCGACACACCGAGAAACTCGTCTACATCCCTGCGGAAGCCAGCTAAATGAACCACGTCCCGCAATCGGCGTCGTGAAACTAACTCTTCAACCGGCTCCCTGAGCGCTCCGTCTCCCACGACAAAAAACCTGACTCTTTCTACCCGGCTGCAGATCTCAGGGACTGCCCGCACAAAGGTTAAAGGGTCTTTGAACTCGTCCAAGCGGGCAACAAAAGTAACTGCCCACTCATCTCTAAGACCAAACTCCTTTCTGACACATGAGAAATTGCGTCGGCGGTCAAATTTGGACTCATCTACCGGCGATGGGATGATCCTATAGTCCTTGATACCGAATTTCTCTAGCTCCTCATAGATTTCCGTGGCTGGCGCAATAATCTCATCAGTCAGACCAAAAATGCATCGGTTCAAAGTCCGCGGTAGATACCGAATATCGGATCCCAAAATCGTCAGCACCAACCTCATGCCCTTCAGTTTTGCCAGCGGAAAGGCGATAAGAACGGTTGGACTCCAAAAGCAGTGGATTAAATCACATCCCCAGCCGATACGAATTGTTCTTAAAAAAAAGGAGAAAAGAAAGAAGGGCATCCCTATCCAAGCCCAAAGGTCCTTGCGCAAATTGCCCAAGATCCCCGAGCCATAAGCGACCCTCTGCAGATTGCGCGGGAAAAAATAGTTGAAACGGTGGATCTTAACCCCTTCCCAAACCTCCGTCTGCTTTGCCCCATCAGCTCCAGGGGCTATCACATGAACTTCAACACCTCTCTTTACCAACTCTCGCTGAAGCCAGAAATGAAAAACTCCGGCGAAATCCCCCTCGCATCTCGGATAGGAAGTGGTCAGGTAACAGACCTTCATTTGAGGTCACGATTATACTCCATGTCGAACCACATCGCAAAAAATAGAGACTGGAGCCCGGAGATGACGAGAAAAACGGCAAAAAGAGCGCTCGTCTCAGCGACAGGACCGATGACGATACGATAGAAGAAGAGATAAAGACCGAAGAGGAACCCTACAGGGAAAGTAAGCAGGCCCAGGAGGTAAAAAAAGATGAGAGGGTGAAAATCCAAAATAACGTATTTGAAAAAGAGACGCTCGAAAAACCCCTTGATTAACAGCAAGCTGATGCGAGGGATAACCTGCCAATAGCGGATGCCTGACTTTTCGCCGACTCCATAGAGTGGCCTCACCGACACATCGCGCACGCGAAGGTTCTGCATATTCAGCTTAATCAGCAGATCATTGGGCATCCCATAGCGGGGATAAATCTTTTCCAACGGCAGGGAATCTAGAGCCTCTTTGGAGATTGCTGTGTAGCCACATTGGGAATCCGCCACGTGCCAGTAGCCGGAGGCGACCTTGGTAAGCAGAGAAAGGGCTGCATTGCCCAAATAGCGCAGGCGAGGAATAGCTCCCCAGGACTCCCCGCGAAAAAGGCGGTTTCCTTTGCTGTAATCTATCTCGCCGCGAACGACAGGTGTCACAATCTGTAACAGATCATCGGGATGCATCTGCCCGTCGCCAGCCATAACGGCCACCACATCCAACCCTTCCTCTCTTGCGCGCTGATAACCCGTAGCAATGGCTTTCCCGACACCCTGATTTTGTTGCTGACGGACTAAGAATACCTTTGGGTCATTCTCCTGGCAGGACTGAACTTCCCGTGCGGTGTGGTCAGCACTGTTGTCGTCAACTACGAAAATCCGGTCTACGAACGACGGCGTTGTTTCCAGCACTCGCCGGATCAACCCCTCCTCGTTAAATGCGGGTCCCACGACCCCTATCTTTTTTCCCTCTAGCATAAGCGCTCCATCTCAGGACGAAAGACCAAGCTCCGGCTTTCCCTGGAGTTCATAGACAGCGTACCCGTTTTTCCCAAAGAGAAATTTCAAATACTGATTTCCGAACCGACCCCACTTCTCGCGCCGAGCAGGGTTCAAATTATTTTCCATTATGCGCAGTTTAAGTTTTTGTGCCCCTAATATCAAACCCGGCTACAGAGAGGACACCCCGAAAATGGGATTGATCCTCCCTGGCCTCGAAAGGCCCTCATGAAAAGCAGCCGTCCCGGATGTCACCGCCGGCTTGCGTGAAGCCGGTGACCACTGCAGCCAGCTCCCCGCTGCCCGAGACTGTGGAAGATGGAGTGATCGCCATTCTATGCCCGCCGGACGATGTGGGCGCCTGGCGACGGTCTGCCCGTAAATTACCCGATAATCCTGAACTCCGCATGGAATACGGCAAGGCGGCAACGATCATGCCTACGAGGATGCCCACCCACGGTTGACATATTACGTGCGGCGTAATAGCCTCATTGAGTGATCAAGTCCTTCAGGAGCAAGGACACCGAGGAACTCTTCAATGACATTGCGGTCCCAAGGCTCCGTGCCATCGAACGTTCGGCGCGGCGCAAGCTGCTCTACCTCCATCGCGCCCGAGTGCTCAACGATCTGAGGGTTCCGCCAGGCAATCACCTGAAGGCGTTGAAGGGCGATCGTAAGGGGCAGCACAGCATCCGCATCAACGACCAGTGGCGTATTTGTTTCCGTTGGGTAGAAGGTAACGTCTACAACGTGGAGATTGTTGATTATCATTAAGGAAAGGTATGACCATGGCGCGAAAGCTTTTGGAACTGATCCCGCCCGGGGAGATTCTCTACGAGGAGTTCATGAAACCTATGGGCATCAGCATCAACGCGCTGGCGCGTGACATCGACGTGCCGCCGAACCGGGTGAGCGAGATCGTCAACGGCAAGCGGGCGATCACAGCGGACACAGCGCTCCGGCTGGGGAAGTACTTCGGTGTCTCCCCGGAAACCTGGCTTGACCTGCAGTCGGACTACGATCTCAGGCTTATCCGGCGGACTGCGTGGAAGCGCGTCGAGCCAAGAGTACGGAAGCTTGTCGCCTGAGGTCGAAGTCTCCAAGAGAGACTCCGTCGACGCCTATGCTCGGTAACTAAGCCTTGATGGCCCGCAAAGTTTCCGGCTGGTCGGACCATGCCGGGCGATCGAAGGCTTTTTTCGAGCAAATCCTCACACACGAAAGAAGCGGAGAAATCTTCCACGCATGGACCTATAGGACCAAATCATGACCTCAATAAAACCAAAAATCTTGAGAACGATCCCTCAAACGTTCCCATCTCAAAGCAGCTTGTAGACAGCATATCCGTTCTCCCCAAAAAGAAATTTCAAATAGCGATTTCCGAATCGAACCCATCTCTCGCGCTGAGCAGGGCTCAAGTTATTTTGCAGAAAGCGCAAGAGCAGATCCTGCCGGATCAATAGGTGGGTAATCTCAAGGTTTCCCAGCCCTTTCCGAATCGCCTCTTCGTCCCCGGCAGAATTCAATATACGCAAAAAAGTGTGGCCTGTTTCGGCAGTATCATAAAAATAGTCCCTATCACAGTAGTAGCCTCTGTTCCCGGTAAAAAGGAGATAAACTTTAGCTTCCGAGGGAAGGCTTCGGTTGATGTATTGGAGCGCCGGATAGTCGGGGAGCCTGCGGGTAAGGTAAGTTTCCCTACTTTCTCTGCCCCAAAGGTACGCCATGGGTGAAACAACTTGGAAGTAGTTCCAAAAGTACGCTGCATTCAGGCTTAAGAGTAAAACGACTGCGCCAATAAGCAAAGAGGGACGAGCTATTCTCAGGTAGACGTTATGGATTCCGTAAACCAGAAGGATCACCAAGGGAGGAACGATGGGAAGGATATAGCGGATACGCAGGCCTACGAGAAAAAAGGCATAAAGAAAGTACAACAGGACGAAGCTGAATAGGAGCTTTTTCTCTTCGCCCCATTTGCCCTTGAAAGCCCAGGGTAAAAAAAGGATCAGAATAGGGTTGAGGACCCCATCGAAATATTGGGGATTGTCATCCTGGCCGAAGAAGAAAATCCGTAACGGCAGGGCAGCAATCTGCCACCCGCTTTCTCCGTAAAGAAGCTCACGCTGAGTGAAAATCCCTATTGCCGATCCACCGAGCGCTACTCCCCCGTTGCCGCCGCCAAAAAACCCTGCGAAAAAGGGGAAAAGGGGGTTCCCTGTCCAGGCGAGGTTTTTCAGTAACCACGGGCCAAAGGGAATAAACGCCAAGATGAGAAATGGAAAAGCGTAATAAACGATGTCCCTGATTTTTCCTTCTTTCCCGAAAACGTAAGCCAAGAGAAAAAAAACTAACAAAAAAACCAGCAGACCATTCGCCTTCGTAGCAAGGGCAAACCCCGCTGACAATCCTGCAAGAATCAGCCAGCGAGAATGAGGATTGCGGATTGCGGATCGCGGATTGTGAATTCCCCCACCCTCTGCCCATTGCAGGATGCAAAGAAGAGATGCAGTGGAATAGAAAACCAGTCCAAGATCAACATAGGCCAGATTGCTGAGGCGAAGAATAATAGGGGTTGAAACAAAAAAGAAAAAGCCGAGAAGACCATAGATCGGGCTGAGGCGTCTAGCAAGATATGAGAACAACAAGAGTCCGGTCAGAAAACCGAAAACACCATGGACAAGTTTAGGAACAAAATCCAATCCCCATTGGACAAACGGCGTGTAAAGCATGTCCAGAAGCATGGGATAGTAAGAGTGCAGCGCAAAGGGAATCTCTATGATCCTGCCCGCCTGGAGATAGAGTTTGGGCATGGCAAGATGATGGATCAGCTCGTCCCGCGCCACCGGAGGAATGAGGCCGAGAGCAATCTCCACCAGGAGGACTCCTAAGATCAAAAGCCATAAAAGGGACCCCAGCCGGCTTCGATCCGGCATCCATACGAAGAAGGCATAAAGGAAAAAGAGAGCAGCCAAAATAGGTCCAGCAGCCGTTAAGGTGCGCAAGACCGGATTTCCCAAATAGCCGGCTAGTCCGAACAGAAAGTAGACGGTGGCAATCGCCCCCAAGAAACAGCCGATGAGGCAAGTTCGCCAAAGAAGAAATGAAAAACGTTCCTGCGACATTACTAGCGCCTATCTCTTCGCTTTAACCATCGCCCGACGACAGGAAAAATCTCTTCCTTGGCTTTCTTGCCCAGGATTAAGTCTAAATGGCCGTAAGCTGCTGATTCTTTAGGCTTGGCGCCAAATATTTTGAGCGTCCGATCCTTCGAGCCGACTCCGCGATGCACGATCCGCATAGCCTCTGGAGGCGCCAGTGCGTCTTTGTCCCCTCCGATCAGAAGTATGGGAATTCGAATTTTGGAAAGATTTTTTCGATAGTTGAAATCGCCGTCTGCAGAAACAAACTCCCCCTGCTTGATCATCAGCAAAAGATGATCCAAAACTCCAGGGTTGGTTTCTGCCAGAGCAACTTCCAGCAACCTTGCTTTTATTCCATCC
>JAUXIP010000227.1 GCA_030620935.1 Deltaproteobacteria bacterium
ACAAAACCCCTGAAGGTTTTTTCCTTGAGGGTCATTCCCGTCTCGGGTTTTAAGATCTTCTCACTGGCAAAATACCGAGCGAGATCATAAATAGGGCGGGCTGGAGAGGGTGTTCCTAAAAGGATCTCCTTCGAGCTCTGGGCGTACGCCCATGGGAAACCGCCCAGAGTATCCAGGGCTACTGCTCCAATCCCAAACCCCAGGGTTTTGAGAAAATCTCTTCGACGCAACTCCTCTAGCGAAAATATTCTTCTCATCGTATCACCTCCTTGAAAACCCCATCGGTTTTGTGCCTGCGGGAAGCCACAGGGCACACTATTCATTCACCGGCTCCAGATAAATATCGATCAAGGCAACTTGGCCGGCCGCCATGGCCTTAAGTCCCCGCTCCAACGCCCCACGCACCTCGCCAGGTTCCTCAACTTTCTCTCCGTAACCATCATAGGCACGAACAATAGCGGCATAGTCGGGACTCGGGGTTATGGACGTCCCGACAAAGTTCTTGGTCTTCACCGCCCAGCCCTCCGGGTAATAACGTGGCATCCCTGCTTTCATCGACTTGTAACCACGATTATTCATAAGAACGATAAGGATGGGCATCTCGTATTCCTGAGAAAATCCTAAGGCGGACAATGCCGGGTTATAATTAAAGGAGCCATCACCAATCAAAAATATGACTGGACGCTTGGGCGCGGCTACTTTTACCCCTAACGCAGTTCCCAGACCGGTTCCAAGTCCCCCTGTACATCCGGCAAAATATGAGCCCGGCTTTAGCGCATCGAGGTAGCGATGGACTGCAAGCCGATGAGTAATCGTCTCCTCCACGACCATGGCATCAGCGGGCAACACTTGACTCAACTGATACACGGCCCAACGGGTATCGATCGGCTTGTGCTCTTCGAGAGCAAGTGCTTCTTCTCTCCACGACTCTTTTCTTTCCTGGAATCGTTTGTTCCACAGTTCTGCCCGATTGGCACGGCCTGAGTCATTTGAGGAGACCCGATTTTTTAATTGCTCCAAGAGGAGCGTTAGCGAACCTTCGATCTCTCCCGTGAGGCAGAGATCGACTTGAAACCCCCAAAAAGGGATCTCCGCATGGAGAGGATTCTCATCAAGGACAACTACTTTCACCCCTGATCTAGGTCCTGCCGAAGAAGGATGCCAAGGCCCTACAGCCCCCAAGAGAAAAACCAGGTCAGCTTCCTCAAGGTGCTCCCTAGGATCGAACCCACCGTGAAGAGGATGGTTACGGGGGAAGTTGCCAAATGTGGTGCTGCGTGTTTCTACGACCGGAGATCCGAGAAGCTCGGCTATTTCCACGAGCCTCTCGACCGTGGCAATACTACGTCCAGATTCCTCGGTAATAATCATGGGATTTTTCGCCTCTGCGAGCAGTGTCGCCAGCTGTTCGACACCTTGGGGACTAGCTGGGGCAGGAAGTGGTAGTGTCGAAGAGACCGGCGTGTTGGAAGTTGTTTTGTCGAAGAGGTACTCCATAGGCAAGGAGACAAAAACTGGTCCCCTGGGAGATGTCATGGCCAGCTGACAGGCGCGCTGGATCGTCGCCGGTAAAATTGCCTTGTTATTTAGGCCAAAACTCCACTTGACTGAGCGCTCGACCAGCGCTGCGGGTCCTCCCATGTCCGCCAAATGGCGCAGCCACTGCCCTCCAGGGTCCGGACCCTCATCTTCCCCAAACCCAACCGACTCGCCACAAAAGACCACCATCGGAATCTGCTCGTGGAGAGCGCCCCTTAACGCCATCGAAGCGTGAAGAGAACCCACCGTCGTATGGATCATGACCGCGGGAAGCTTCCCTGAAACCTTGGCATATCCGCTTGCCATACTGACCGCCGTCTCTTCGTGACGGGAGCTATAATATCGAAGCCGATGTTCGCTTCTCGGATCCGGCTTTGCCAGCGCCTCCCATACCGGTGACCACTCCGATCCCGGCGAGGCGAAGATGCACTCGACCCCCATGCCTGCCATCACCCGAAGTAGCGCCTCACCGCCGTTTAGACCTTTGGTCTCTATCACGTTCCCCTCCTAATCAAGTTATATCGAACACGGGGTTTGAATACCCATGTTCGACCAAAGGAGAGAGCTGCCGCTTCTCCCCTTTGGAAACCCCATCGGCTTTGTCCCCCCCTCAAGAGGCGGGGTTTACATTAAATTAATCAAGACAAGTTATAAAAACGTCGTGCGTTTTTCTCTAAAATATTTTTCTTTGCCTCTAATGATAGATCTTCTCGTCGCCAAATCAGAACAGAGGACTCCGGCCAGGTCATATCCCAATGGGGATAATCGGAGGCGTACATGAGGGTTTCTGAACCGATTTCCCCCACCACGTAACTAATCATCTTCTCCTCCGGCTCGACGCCGCAATAGATCTGCCCACCTTGAAGGTACTCGCTAGGTTTCTTTTTGCACAGCGGGGCCTCCACCTTTCCCCTCTTCTCCCACTCCTCATCCATCCGTTCCATCCAGTAGGGTAACCAGCCACAGCCAATTTCCAAATAGGCTAGCTTGAGCTTGGGAAAAAGTTCCGGGATTCCACCATAGATCATGGCTGTCAGTTGCCGCAACACAGGAAATGGATGACCGGTCGTGTGAAGGCAAATAAACTGATCAAATATCTCGCTCCCCGGCTCATCTCCCCCGAAGGCATGAATGGCTAGAGGGACATTCAGTCTCTCAGCCTCTTCATAAAGGGGATAGAACTCCGGCTTCGCTAAGTTCTTATTATGCGCCTGTGCTGCCAGCATTCCTCCGACTAGCTCTAACTTTGTAATTGCCCGGTTTAGCTCTTTTGCAGCCTTTTCCGAAGCATAGATAGGAAGATTGGCCACCGCCTTGAGACGCGGAGAAGGCTTGCAATAATCGGCAATGAAGTCGTTATAGGCACGGCAGAGCGCCGCCGCATAATCTGGCTCACGGATTCGTCCAATCCCTAAACCCGAAGTAGGATAAAGCACGGCGGTATCTATCTCTTGCTTATCCATCGCATCCAGCCTCTCGTCTAGCTTAACTCCTGACTGGCCTAGACTCCCTCCCAAATTCCGGTCGTAAGGTTCCCGCGCGATGTACGGCAACCTACGATTACAAAAAGGCTCGTCCAAGTAGGGTTTGATGAACTCGTCCCTATCTCGGGCGTGTCCGTCGGAATCAATAACGTTAATTTTCTCTCGCATCGTTTCCATAGGGCACCTCTTTGCGAATGTCTGATCCTTTGTCATTCACGGAATGACATTAACTCCAAAATCTTGTCCTCCAACGTTCGATGGCCTCTGGATTTATCAGATTCGAGGGCACCTTCCCCTTCAAGATAGAAAGCATGTTCTCTACTGCCATCCGATGGCCCGACTCCTCAGACTCCGGGTTGTTGCCGATGATATGAGGTGTAAGAATCAGACGTTCCGGATCCATTTCACGCAATTGGCTTCTCATCGGCAGAGGTTCATCGTCAAAAACATCCAGGGCTGCACCGGCAATCGCTCCCTCATGGATAGCCTGAACCAGATCACCTTCCTTAATTACAATCCCTCTCGAGGTGTTTATGAGATAAGCGGTAGGCTTCATCATTCTAAGCTCTTTGAGCTTGATCATATGCCGGGTTTCCGAGGTAACTACAACATGAATAGTAATCAAGTCGGACGATTGCAACAAATCGTCTAGCGAGACCAACTTGACCCCCAAAGGGTCTAGGTCTTGTTGCTTTACATACGGATCGTAACCGATCAGATGAAGTTCCCAAGCTTTCAGCCGTTTAGCTACCTGCCGGCCAACGCGACCCAAACCGATTATACCAATGGTCTTCCCAACCATGAGTTGGCCCCTAAGGTATGACTTTTTCCAGCCTCCCTGCCGTAGGTAGACCTCGTTAGACTTGAGCCTCTTGAAAAGAGCGACCATAAGGCCAACCACAGCCTCGGCCAGTCCGGTAAAGTTCTCCGGCGCCGGACTGTTACAGACCAGAATCCCTAAATCGGTAGCGGCATCAAGCTCAATTTTTTCCACTCCAATGGAGGCCTTAGTAATCGCCTGAAGGTTTTTACACCGTTCCAAGATATCCCGACCGACCCCTTCTCGTGTGGAAACCAAGAGCCCATCCGCGTCTCCAATAAGTGAAATCAAATCCTCTTTCTTGTAGTGAATCCCTGGGAAATCGTCGACTGGTTTTCCCAAAATAAGCTCATAACCCGATCCCTTGAGCATCTCTTGCGGCAGTGTCAGACGTGGCGGTCCGGAGATACAAACTTTTCGCTTTCTCGTCATCATATTTTTGCTTTAACATCAGCGGAACAGTCTAAAATCTTCACGTCCTCCAAGGAATGACCGATACGGGAGCCTAATCTCGAATATCCTGCAGCAACCAATCGGTAGGGATCTCCTTCCCTAGTCCCTTCTCCCTAGCCAACTCATAGACCTTTCCGGCAACGCTGAAGAATTGAACTCCCTGGATGTTTCCTCTTTCGGAGAAGGTGATTTGGCTAGATGAAGTCCGACCCTTCTCCTTGTTACTTAATAATTCCTTTAAAAGAACAGTTTTTGATTCAACCATAGCCCC
>JAUXIP010000408.1 GCA_030620935.1 Deltaproteobacteria bacterium
AGGTTTTTGAGCTCAAGAGCGCCACATCCGGCCGCACGCGTTTTCAGGCAACGGCGGCGGGCGGACTCACGCGCTTTGTGGGCAGACATAACGAACTTGATGACCTTCAGGGAGCACTTGACAAAGCGGGCGAGGGCCACGGGCAGGTCTTTTCCACGGTCGCCGAGGCGGGGGTCGGCAAGTCGCGCCTCTACTGGGAGTTCATACGCTCGCACAGAACGAAGGATTGGACCGTCATCGAGAGCGGCTCCGTTTCGTATGGAAAAGCGACTGCCTACAAACCCGTGGTCGATCTATTAAAAGCCTACCTCGAGACTGAAGATGCAGACGATCACAGACGCATCCAGGAAAAAGTTACGGGCAAGATCCTGACGCTCGATGAATCGCTCACCCCGGCGATACCCCCGGTTCTCTCCCTCCTCGAAGTCCTGGTCGAAGATGAGGGCTGGAACAACCTCGACCCGCCCCAGCGGCGCCAGAGAACGCTTGACTGTGTGAAGCGGCTCCTCCTAAGAGAAGCGAAGGTTCAGCCCCTCGTTTTGGTGTTCGAAGACCTCCACTGGATTGACTCGGAGACCCAGGCGCTCCTGGATTCCTTTGTCGAAAGCCTGCCGGGGGGGCGGGTGCTGCTCCTTGTCAACTACCGGCCAGAGTACGAGAACGCCTGGGCGAACAAGAGCTATTGCACCATGCTCCGCCTCGACCCGCTCTCATCCGAAGGGGCGGAAGAGCTTCTGGCCGCCATTCTCGGTGAAGGCGATGAACTGACTCCGCTAAAAACACTCCTCATCGAACGAACGCAGGGCAATCCTTTCTATCTCGAAGAGAGTGTTCAAACCTTGATTGAGAGCGGAGCGCTTGCGGGTGGCCCGGGAGCCTACAAACTGACCGAGGAGGTATCTGAGATTCATGTGCCTTCGACGGTTCAGGCCATCCTCGCCGCCCGAATTGACCGCCTCTCGCCCGAGGAGAAGCGTCTTCTGCAGACCGCCTCCGTCATTGGGACCCACGTTCCCTATCAATTGCTCTCCGCTATCGCCGAGATGTCCGAGGAGGAACTCAACCGCGGCCTCACGGCCCTTCAGGCCGCGGAGTTCCTCTACGAGACAAACCTCTTCCCGGAGCGGGAGTTCACCTTCAAGCACGCCCTGACGCACGAGGTGACCTACGGCAGTCTTGTTCACGACCGCAAAAGGATTCTTCATGGCGCTATCGTGGATGCAATCGAGGAGCAGGAAGACTTCCAACTGGATGAAAACGTCGAGCGCCTCGCGCACCACGCCTTCGAGGGCGAGGCGTGGGAAAAGGCGGTTTACTATCTAGGGAAAGCTGGTGATAAGGCTGTTGCGCGATCTTCGAATCAGGAGGCGACCTCCTATCTAACCAAGGGCTTGGGAGTGGTCCATAAATTGCCAGATGCCACCGAACGTGTCCGGGAAGAAATTGCCCTGCAACTCTCCTTCGCTTCAGTCACGGCGGCGCTTGAGGGCGTTGGCAGTCCCAAAGCAGAAAAGAGCTACCGTCGCGCGCACGAGCTTTGCCAGCAGGCAGGAGATTCTTCGCAACTTTTCGCGGCAACATGGGGATTGTGGTACGTAAGCCTTTACCAAGGACGACTTGAAACTACGACGAGCATTTCAGAGGACATGCTTGCTCTTGCCAAACATCAGTCCAATCCGGGTATTTCCTTGCAGGCCCACCATGCTGCCTGGACCACTGGTTTGGCAAAAGGCGATATATCCTTTACTCGAGACCATGCGGAGCAAGGAGTCGCCCTGTACAACATCGAAGATCACCGGCATCACCTCTACCTTTATGGCGGCCATGACCCCGGGGCGTGCGCTTTAAACCATTTGGCCCAATCCCTTTGGGGGCTTGGTTTTCCAGATCAAGCTTTAGAGAAGGCAGGTGAATCGGTAGCTCTTGCGCGAAAATTGTCTCACCCGTTTTCCCTGGCCGTGAGCCTATATTTTTCTGCAGTAATTCATCAAGTCCGTCGGGAAGGACACCTGGCCATAAAACTTATCGAGGAACTAATTTCGTTGTGTGATGAGCAGGGGTTTGCAATATATTTGGTGATGGGAAAATGTTTGCTGGCCTATGAGCTGGCTACGTCATCACAGCCCAAGGAGACTGAAGAGAGAGTTGCGGACATTCGCAACGACCTCTTTTCACAAAAATTTTCGGGGCCGCGACGAGTACATTTCATCTCCAGCTTGGCTGAGGCTTGTAAGAATATTGGTCGACCCGATCTGGGTTTGGCCCTCATTGCCGAAGAGTTTGCCTCCATCGAAATGGTGGACGGGATTTATTTTGGGTCAGAGGTGTACCGGCTCAGGGGAGAGCTGGAAATGAGTAAGGGCGCAGTCAAGGACAAAGTAGAGTCAAATTTTAGGCACGCCCTCGATATTTCTCGCCGACAGGGCGCAAAAATACTTGAGCTTCGCGCGGCCATGAGCCTGAGCCGCCTGTGGCATAGCCAGGGCAAAAAAGACGAATCCAGGGAACTCTTGGGCGGGATTTATGGCTGGTTCACCGAGGGGTTCGACACGCCGGACCTTCAAGATGCGAAGGCCCTGCTCGAAGAGTTGTCGTGACATGACGATGACCATTTAGCCAGCGCCGCAGCCTTGCTCACCGCTG
>JAUXIP010000140.1 GCA_030620935.1 Deltaproteobacteria bacterium
CGTTTTCCTGTGTCCGGATCTTTAGTGATCCAGTGGCCGGCGGTAATATAGGGACCGTTGTCGAAGCCCGGCGTTGAAATGGGAATGGGAAATTCATTAAATCCACCGTGGCTCAAGAGATCGTCGCCTCGGTGGATCTCCTCCATACCAGGACCGTGGCTGATGATCTCCGGCTCTAACGGATGGTCCATGGCATGGAGCCATCGATCTGCGACTTCTTCGGGTGGGCATTGCATACCCAGGCAATAGATGGCGGCTGAGCCGGCGAGTCCGCCGACCAGAACCGAGCCTCGGTACTTTCTCTTTTTGGAGTCGGTAACCTTTTCGAAGAGAAAAGCCTTTCGATCCGTTTCCTGCAATCCCCTGAACTGCCATCGGACCAGAGGATGAAGCTCGGTGTCTTTGTTGATTTCTCTGGTGACGCGCAGTAATTTCCCGTCGGCCTCCAAGGCCGCGATCAATTCGCGCAAATCATCGTACGGTTTGGCGAACTTCATCGTTTGACAGTATGTTGAAATACTCCCTTCTCAGGCTGTTGAATCCTAACCGGTTCTGTATGCCTTTTTGCTAGACTTGGCAAGGGCTTACATCGCGTTTCCCTTGCAAATTCGCCGTCGATACGTAAGATGAGAGGATAGTATCGGTGATGGCGCTCCAGATCTTCAATACGCTTTCCGGGAAAAAGGAGAAATTCGTCCCGCTCAAGGAAGACGAGGTGCGGATGTACGTCTGCGGGGTGACGGTCTATGACTCGTCCCATGTGGGGCATGCCAGGTTTCTTTTAACCTTCGATTTAGTCTACCGCTATCTCCGGTTTCTCGGATTTGACGTTGTGTTTGTACGCAACTTCACCGACGTGGACGATAAAATCATTCAGAGAGCCAACAATGACGGCACGACCGCCGATGTCATCGCCAAGAAGTATATCGAAGAATTCTCTCGAGACAGCACGGCCCTGGGTCTGCTTCCTCCTACACGGGAGCCGAAGGCGACCGATCATATTCCACAGATAGTCGCGTTGATCCGGAGGCTCGAAGAGAAGGGCATCGCCTATCGGGTCGATGGGGATGTGTTTTTTTCCGTAGACCGGTTTGCAGGATACGGCAAGCTTTCAGGCAAAAAAATCGATGAGCTGGAAGCGGGGGCGAGAGTTGAGATCGATAAAAGTAAGAAATCCCCGATGGACTTCGCTCTTTGGAAAGGGAGCAAAGAAGGGGAGCCGTTCTGGGACAGCCCCTGGGGCAATGGGAGACCGGGGTGGCATATAGAGTGCTCGGCAATGAGCACCGAGTATTTGGGACAACCTTTTGATATCCACGGAGGAGGAGGGGACTTGGTGTTTCCTCATCATGAGAACGAGATCGCCCAATCCGAGGCGGCCTTCGATCTTCCGCTGGCGCGCACCTGGATGCACAACGGGTTTCTTACCATCAACAAGGAAAAGATGTCTAAATCCCGGGGAAACAGTTATACTATACAGGATATCGTGAGCCGTTATGAAGCCGCGGCCTTACGGCACTATTTTCTGAGTAGCCACTATCGTAGCCCAATGGACTTTTCGGAACAGGGATTGGAGGAGGCCGGTAAGGGTATGGACCGGATCTATGAGACCATGGACCGGCTGGAGCGTTGCGTTGCTTCTAACGGCGCAGCAAAGCCGGAACCCGGGCTCCTGGAGGAATTTTGCCGGGAGATGGATGACGATTTTAACACCCCGAGGGCATTGGCCGTTGTCTTCGAAGAAGTGCGCGCGGCAAACCGCCTGATGGACGAAGGAAAGAACAAAGGGTTGTCTTCGCGCGGGCTGGCGCTAAAGGTCATGGGGGAAGTCTTGGGATTGCTGCGGGATAAGCCGGAGTTGTTCTTGGAAAAAAGAAAGGCACACTGGCTCCAGAGACAGGGCATCGCGCGAGAAACGATCGAGGAGTTGGTTCGAAGAAGAGAGCAGGCCCGCAGTGAAAAAAACTGGCGGGAGGCCGACCGCATACGTGCGGAGTTGCAGGCAAAAGGCATTGCACTGGAGGACACTCCCGAGGGGACGCTATGGAAGGTAAGGTGATGTCTATGTTGAGAAGAAGGTTGATCTTGGCTTTGGCCTTCCTACTGGGAATTGTCTTTACCGCTGCCGGTCGGGCGCAAGAGCAATCCGCCGCTCCTCAGCAGGAAGAGGCGGCGCGGCTAAGGCTGCGTAAGACGCTGAAGACGCGCGAGTATGGGGGGAGAGCGGTTGAAGGTGACGAAAAGGTCATCCAACCGGGAGACTCGTTGTGGCGAATTCTCATTCAGGAAAAGGGCCTCCCTGAGAAGCGCTTCGATCGATATCTGATTGTTATAAAATTCCTCAATCCTCATATTAGAAAGCTGGATCTCTTGGAGATTGGAGATACTCTGTTTATACCGATCCGCCCCGACGAGATCTTGGGGATCAAAGTCGCCTCCAAGGAAGGAGAGGCAAGGATCTACAAAGTGAAACGAGGCGATTATCTCTATCGCATCTTGCGGAGGCAATTCGGCCTTCGGGATTTGCGAAAGATTCGTGTAACCTTTGAGCGGGTAAAGGGGATGAATCCCCGCAAGAAGAACTGGGACCTTCTTTTTGTAGGGGAAAGGATTCTCATCCCTGGGACTGCGGAAGCGCCGACGGTTGTTATCGCCAACAAACAAGAAGAGATTAAGGTCGGGCCTATTTTAGAGAAGAAGGAAATAGAGAAGAAGGAAATTGTGCAGGTCGTCAAAGAGGAACCCAAGCCAGTCCCTCAGGAAATTATCGGTCTGGACTATGGGCGGAAAATTTCGGCACAAGATAATCTAGACCTCCTGGAAAAGGTCATGGGTGCTTTGGGAAATGAAACGCGCCGCAGGGGGGAAGAGGTGTTGGCCCTTCGGGACGGGACCGTTCGCCTGGACCTTGACTCCTATCCGATCATTCACAACCCGAAGGGGCTCCAACGGGTGATTTTGGACTTGGGAGGAAAAATCCCCGCCTCGCTTCGGACTCAATTGCAAGAGGAGCGCTCCGCCGCGCCGGTGGTGACGGTCAAAAAAGGCGCCTCACTGCACGAGGCTGTAGAGAGCCTTCTTTCTCCTCTGGGGTTTGAGGCCTTGCCGTCCAACCGACCCGTCGTTCTTCAGGACAAAGGAATAGAAATTCAAGTCATGGGGGAGTGGATGGCGACTGCTTCGGGTGCCACGGACGAAGGCACAGAAATATTTATTATCAATCTGACCGATCTTCCCGGCAAGACGCCCGACTATCTCAGGGACTATATATCTTCTAAAGGCATGAAGCTTAAGGAAATCCTGATTCCTCCTTCCCCGCTTGCTTCAACTCCGTCTGCCGCCGAGAAAGAGCCGCAAGAGGGAGAAAAGCCGATCGAGATCTGGCCGGATGATAAGGGTGCCCTGGTGGATGCGTTTTTAAAGAGCTATGAGATCTCTTCTTTAAATGGGGAGATCCTCAGCGTTGAATTCGGCGAGGGAATCCGCCTCGAGACAAGGATGGATAGACTTTTTGAGTTCAACGGCAAGAAATTCGGTATTGCGTTCAAGCCGCTCGGGGGCGAGGTGAAAAAAGCATTGCAAACAAAGATGGGGATACAAATCATCGAGCTTGACTTCGGCGCCCTCACTTCCCGCGAGGTTATTTCACGTCTGCTGACCGTTTTTGAGAGGCCGGTGGCCTATCGGGAACATCGTTTTTCTGCAGTGGAAGGGAAGGTGAGAGATAAATTGGTCCTGGCCGTCTCCGGATTTTTCTTGCCCAATCGCTCATTGCTCCTCACGGACCGCGAGGTGCCCAACGAGCTTGAGAGATTCTTTTCCGAGAAGGCGATTCGCGTGGTCCACTTCAAGTAAAAAGTAAAAAGGCAAAGCGCTATGCGCTATGCGCCAAGCGCTAAGCGCAGAGCGAACACGAGCACGATCACGAGTAACGATAAGCCCCGCCGAAGTTGAGAGGTATAGTTTAAATCCCGTGTGCGCCCGTAGCTCAATTGGATAGAGCATCAGACTTCGGATCTGAGGGTTGGGGGTTCGAGTCCCTCCGGGCGCGCCATACGATCAAGCTAGTACCAAGGAATATGCATTAGCGGTTATTCGCCAATAATGCTGCTTAGCATGCAAATTCCTTCAAGTTATTTGAAGGATTTTGCACGTCTCTTTGGCTCGCTTGCATAAACCTTACATTTACTGTAAGGTTTATGCATGGCAACAAGGGTCGAAAAATCCCAACGCCTTTTTGAAGTGGCCGAAAGCCAACAGGGGTATTTCACCTCGGCTGATGCCAAAAGACTGGGCTACGGCTATCCAAGTCAGCATTTTCACGTCAAACAGGGGAATTGGATTCGAATAGATCGAGGGATTTATCGTCTTAAGAAATTTCCGGCGGCCATACACGAGGACCTGATGAGGTGGTGGCTATGGAGTCGCAAAAAAGGGGTTATTTCATATGAGACGGCTGCAGCGGTATATGAACTAGGAGACTTGCTTCCCTCTAAGGTCCACCTAACCGTGCCCCCGAATTTCCGTAGGAAGCCGGCGAAAGGTCTGGTACTCCACAAAGCAGATGTCGATGAGTCAGAAACTGAGAAGCTCCATGGATTTCCCATCACCACAGCTCGTCGGACTATAGCCGACCTTGAGCAAGCCCAACTCGATCCGGAGAGACTATCCGCAGTCGTCAAGGATGCCCTAAAGAAAGGCCTGGTGGATAGAAAAGCTCTGAATCAGGTATCAGCGAGCGCGGATAGGCCAGCTGGCAGTCCTGATAGGACATCTAAGACCGAACCACGCATCACAACTCTCCTGAATGAACTTAAAGCCGGGCTCAAAACCATTTACGGCAACCGTCTAAAAGGGGTGTACCTGTTCGGATCCTATGCGAGGGGCGACCAGGACAAAGAATCGGATCTGGACATCCTCGTGGTCCTTCACGACTTTGAAAACTATGCTCAAGAGGTTAACCGGACCGGACAGCTCGCAGCGGATCTATCGCTCCAATACGGGATTACCATCAGCGCGGTCTTCATCCGAGAGCACGACTGGCTCCATGGCGAGACGCCGTTTCTATCCAATGTCCGTGAAGAGGCCCTTGCCGCGTGAAACAGGCCACTGGCAAACTCATGGAGAAAGCAGCCCGCACGTTGAATGTTGCTGAGCGGTTGGTGAAAAGCGGCGATGCCGAGTTCGCTGTGGGGAGAGCCTACTATGCGATGTTCTATGCAGCCGAAGCCGCGTTGAACGAAAAAGGATTACGATTCCGCAAACACGGTGGTGTTCACGGCGGTTTTGGCGAGCACTTTATCAAAACTGGATTGTTGGATCCAAAGTATCACCGCTGGCTTCTAGAAGGATTCAGCAAACGAGTGACTGGAGACTACGGGATAGAGACCGATTTTACCTCGGACGACGCCAGGGCATTGATCGAGCAAGCACGGATGTTTCTCGAAGCTGTAAAAGAGATTTTAGGTAAGGGATTATAATTTGAAGGATGAAACCTGAAAACGGAAAGCTGGAACTAGAAGCGGGGAAAAACAAGCCTGAGAAGTGAAATCGGAAGGCGGAAGAGTAAAAAGAGATCTGAAAGGACGGACAAAGGAATTCGCCTTAAAGGTAGTTCGACTTTATATTGTGACTGATCTTAAATACTCCCTGGTTATTGAGGCAACGGAAGATCCGACCTTTTTTGGGTTCTGCTCGCCTGATCTCGAGGGCTTCACAGGCATCGGTCATTCGATAGAAGATTGCCTGTACACGGCCAAGTGGGGCATGGAGGAACATGTGGGATTGCTAAAGGAACGGCGGCTCCCTGTTCCGAAAGAAAGTGCCAATCCTAAAATTATCATTCAAAACCAAGAGCCTTTGGCGAAGACTGCATAGCCCGCCGCCACGCTTGACGCTCACGATTCACGATAATTCTCCCCCTCACTCCTCACGCTTTCCGCCTCTCGCTTATGTTGCCAACCGGTTGACGGATGTTCTCTAGTTGGAGTAGAAAGCGGGGATTAGGGAGTAACCAAATTAAAGAATAAGAGACGGGTATGGAACTATCCAAGATTGCGGAAGTAGCTCTCCCACGCCCACGCTTCACGAGCACGAACACGATC
>JAUXIP010000222.1 GCA_030620935.1 Deltaproteobacteria bacterium
ACGAGGGGAGTTTATCGCCTTTCTCGATGCGGACGACCTTTGGCATCCGGAAAAGCTTCAGCGGCAGGTGGACTGTTTTAACGCCCGGCCGGAATTAGATTTATGCGTCACGCACTTGCAAAATTTTTGCATACCTGAACTACGCGGGGAAACAGCCCGATTTAATAATCACCACCTCTCGCAATCCTTGCCGGGGTATGTGTTGGTGACGATGCTGGTCCGGCGCTCTCTTTTTGAAACAGTGGGTCTCTTCAATCCCTCCATGCGCGTAGGGGATGACACGGACTGGTTTCTGCGTGCCGCCGAGGGAGGCACGGTCATGGAGTTGCTGACCGACGTATTGGTGTATCGTCGTCTGCACCACAGCAACCTTTCAATGGAATCCGATACCCGTAACGCGACTTCACCCATCCAAGATGCTTTATTGCGGGCGGTGAAGGCTTCTCTCGATCGCCGCCGCTTCAAGGATGAGACCCCTCAAGCCTACGCCTTCCCGGCTTCGGACTGGCGCAAAGAGAAATAGGCATTTGAACATGAGAGTCCTAGTCTGGACTGAGTTATTCTGGCCGTATATAGGAGGAGCCGAGATATTTCTGACGAAATTAATGCTCGCCCTAAAACAGCGTGGCCATAAGTTGATTGTCGTTACCCGGCAAGATTCTCCCAGTCTTCCCCGGGAGGATCATTACAAAGGGATACCCATCTATCGCTTTCCATTTTGGACGAGTTTGACCCACAGCGCTGATTTAGATCACCTAATGAAAACGCGCCGGAAGATAAATGAGCTTAAACACGCTTTCTCCCCGGAGCTGGTCCACATTCACGGTTTTGGGCCTACTAGCGTGCTTTTTCACGTGGGTGCGACGAGCGCGCGTCCTATCCCTCTGGTGTTTACTTTAATCAACGAATTGGCTGCGTACACCGCCGGGCACGAGTCCCTGAAGCGTGTTCTGCACTCGGCCGATTGGGTTACCGGCAAGGCGGCACAGGCACTGGCCCAAGCACGCCAACTGGTACCTGAAATCACCCCTCGCTCTTCGATCATCCATAATGGCATAGACACCCCCCTTCTGCTTCCGGAGCCCCTACCCTTAGACACTCCGCGGCTGCTGTGTCTTGGGCGGCTCGCTGTCCAGAAGGGATTTGACGTGGCGTTGAAGTCATTGGCGTCGATCATAGATCGCTTTCCGCGGGTTCGCCTGATCATCGCCGGGGATGGTGCCGAAAGGCCACAGTTGGAACGACAGGTTGCTAAGTTGGGCCTCAAGGATAGAGTCGACTTTCTCGGCTGGGTTTCCCCCGATGAGGTCCCGGCTCTCCTTAATACCGCCACAATGGTTCTGATGCCGTCCCGATGGGAGGGGCTTCCTTCGGTGGTTTTGCAAGCGTCGATGATGGCACGGCCGGTCGTGGCAACACCTGTCGGAGGACTCTCAGAAGTCGTAGCGCATCAGCAGACGGGCTTACTGGTCTCGCCCGAAGACCATGCGGGTTTAGCCGAGGCCATCGCTTTTTTATTGGAACATCCCAGGAGGGCTGTGGAGATGGGGCAGGCTGCTCGCCGGCGAGTGCAAAAAGTGTTCAGTTGGGAGCAGTGTGTGGATGCTTACGATAGGCTCTATCGGAAACTGGCCAAGAAAGCGGTCCCTTCGCCGGAAGCTGAGCGGCCGGCAAGACCTGACTAGGCGGGCCGTGAAAATTTCGTAATGGGGGCGGGCGGCAACCGCCATTTGCAGCGCCCCTGCCAAGCATCTGCCGACGAATGCCCTACAATGGCTGTGCTTTACCTCACGTTCGATGACGGCCCGAGTTTGCACACACTAGAAGTTCTCGAGATTTTGGCGCGTCACGAGGTGCCGGCTACTTTTTTTGTCGTTGGCAAGCGCGTCACAGGATGCGAGGATCTCCTGTCTGCCGTCTACGCCGCCGGGCATAGCATTGGTAATCATTCCTACAGCCACCAGAAGGCTGCGAGCCTGGACTACAAGGCGCTTGAGGACGACATGGATCGTTGTACGCAAGCCATCAGCGATATCTTGCCGACGTGGCATCCTTCGCTTTGTCGACCGCCTTATGGCGATCTATCCTTCGGCTTCCTGCGCTATGCAATAAAGCGCCGCCTGCGAATTGTCCTTTGGAGCAAAGACGCCCGCGATTATTGCGCGCCTTCCGCGGACCTTATCTATACTCGGCTCGCGGTCGTCCAAAGCGGAGATATCATTTTATTTCACGACAAATTCTCCATGACCTGCAAAGCTCTCAATGACTTGATTCCTCGTTGGAAGGATTCAGGATACAACTTCCTCAAATTCTAATGTCTCATCTTTCCTGGGAGCCTAGACTGCTTCCGGATGGAGTCCGATTTCATGGGTTCTAAAGTTTCTTTTTTCAATCGGATGCGCAGGTGGAAACGCTTGTTTTCACACGGGAAACCTGCCGACGAGCCGAGACCCCTTCCATGCTATCGGCCTGATGACCGCGAATGGCGTAAAAGCCAAGGAGAGCTCGAACGCATTCTCACCCAAAACATTATTCCCTTCTGGTATCCAGAGGCGGTTGATTCGGCCGATGGAGGCTATCGGCTCAATCATGATCTTTACGGGAAATGGAGGGGCCCGGCCAATAAGGATTTGATTACGCAGGCTCGAACCGTCTGGTTTTTCTCCCGTTTATCCAGGACGCGTTATGGGACAACCGAACACCTGGATGCGGCGCGACACGGCTATACGTTCCTGCGAGAACGGATGTGGGATAAAGAATGGGGCGGCTTCTACTGGGAAGTTGAATCCTCGGGAAAAAAGGCAACGAAGCCGGATAAACACCTTTGCGGCCAAGCCTTCGCTATTTATGCCCTATGCGAGTACGCAACCGCATCCCTAGATGACTCGGCCAGGCAACTCGCCCTGGAGCTTCTCGCGTTGCTTGAAACTCATGCTCACGATTCGCAGTACGGCGGATTTCGAGAGTATTTCCGGCGCGACTGGAGTTTCACCAGCCGAGACCTTACGGGATACGCGAAGAATCCGCCGGATATCAAATTGATGAGCACCCAACTTCATCTCATGGAAGCCGTCACGTTGTTGTTTCGAACTACGAAGGACAAGTTAGCCGGAGAACGGCTTCTTGAATTGATCTTTATTCAATTCAGCTCTTTGATGCACAAAGTTTACGGGAGGTGCGCGGAGCAGTACCATCTCGATTGGACTCCACGCCAAACCGCAGCCAATCATCGCGTTTCCTACGGTCACCTTTTGAAAACCATCTGGATGCCGATAGAAGCGTGTGCCGCATTACGAATATCCAGTGGTCCCTTGCTGAATCTTTACAGGGACGCTTTTCAGCAAGTGCTGCATTATGGGTTTGATGAAAAGCTGGGCGGTTTTTATGATTCGGGAGCGTTTGGCGAGAAAGCGAACCGCCGGGAAAAGATCTGGTGGATTCAAGCCGAAGGTTTACTGTGCGCCTTGGAAATGTACCATCTTATGGCAGAGGAGAAGTATTGGAAATGCTTTTTAGCTACCTTGGACTGGGTGATGAGGCGACAGGCGGATTGGCAACATGGGGACTGGCACTGGCAGATCGGAACAGACGGTAAGCCTTCGGGCTATAAAGCGAGACCGTGGAAAAGTCCCTATCATAATGGACGAGCAATGATCCGATGCTTGGAGCTCCTGGAGTCTGATTTCCAGGCTTCGTATTCTCATCCGGTCGAGCAAGCCGTACTTAATCATTAGATTCGTTCCAAGGATGAATATTCTATTATCCTCGGAGAACTTTTGATCCCAACTATCGGCGCCGCCGGCGCTGAGGAAGCATCCGAGTAAGCCGGACTGTGGAAACAGAAAAGGATTTGGCCATAGCGCAGGCGCTGATCAGTTGCATTATTCCGGTCTACAACGGCGAGCCTTATCTGCGGGAAGCCATTGATAGCATTCTGGCGCAGACCTGCCGGCCGTTAGAAATTATTGTCGTGGACGATGGCTCAACCGACGGCACGGCCGATGTGGCAGGCGGCTACGGCGCCCGGCTGGTGTACGTGCGACAAACCAATGCGGGACCGGCAGCCGCGCGCAACCGCGGAGTCGGTTTGGCACGCGGAGAATTCGTGGCCTTTCTCGATGCGGACGATTTATGGCATCCCGAAAAATTGCAACGACAAATGGCCCGTTTTCAGGCCCGTTCCGAGCTGGGGTATTGTGTGGCGCACGTCCAGAACTTTTGGATCCCCGAATTAAAGGAAGAAGCGGAAAAATTTCGTGATCATCGAATCGCGAAGCCCTTGCCGGGTTACGTGACCGCGACGCTGTTGGCGCGCCGCAGCGTGTTCGACACTGTGGGACAGTTCGATCCCACATTGGGGCATGGCGACAGCACGGAGTGGTTTTTGCGCGCAGCCGAACACGGCGCGGTCATGGAATTATTACCCGATGTTCTCTTGTATCGCCGTTTGCACCAGGCCAACCGGAGCCGTTTTTTAGCTTCTCGCAGTCGGGACCAGTTCTTGGGAATTTTGAAGGCGACGCTTGACCGCCGACGCAGTCGGAAAAAAGAACAGCTACGAGAAGGAGACGGTTCTCCATAGGACGGCCCGCGGCGCAGTAC
>JAUXIP010000409.1 GCA_030620935.1 Deltaproteobacteria bacterium
CCGTGTCCGCATCGAGAATCTGATTAATGGTCGCCATCATCCCCAAGCCCATCAGCTTCTTAATCACATCCCCTGCCTTGACGCCAATCTCCTTCGCGAGATCCCCTACGCTGACTACCTCGGTTATTCTAATCACCCTTTTGCTGGCCTTAGGAACAGTGATCTCCGTCTTCTTTTGTTCTTTGCCCGGCAGGGCCCTTTTCTTTTTCGGCACGCGACCCGGACGGAATTCGCGGTCCCGGAGATCCATGATATCCTGCTTCTTGACCACGCGCTTCTTATGCCGCGCGGCCTTTGCCGGCTTCTCCGCTTCCTCTGTATCCACAGGTTTTTTCTTGTCTGAAATCGGGACGGCTTTGCGGGCGTCCCCCGGCTGACCAGAAGGCCCAGGCGGCTCCACGGAAGCCGGGGCCTGAGGGGTAGTCGGTTTCGGTTGAGGTCCAACCTTCGCCGTTCGTTTCAAATCGATACGCCCCAGAACTCTCGCGGCCATTGGCGCTTCTTTCGGCCCCGGCGCTGCCTTCTCTGTCACCGATTGCGGCTCCGTCTCGGTTGCCACGGGCGGAGCAACCTCGGCCGTTTTAGCCCCGATAGGCGCTGCTTCTTCTTTGGAAGGCACTGTTTCATCGGGCGCAGTCTCTGAAGACGCTGTCTCTTCGTGGGGAGTTGCTTCGGATTCCTCTTTGGGCGGGGCAACTCGGGCAATAATTTCGGTTCGACTCGTCCGGCGCCGGATTACGTTGGCACGAACTCTCCGTTCGACAACTTTCTCGCGCGCTTGGATCTCTCCCAGGCTCTCATCCTCGGCAATAACCAACCGATCGGCTACAACTTTTTCCTCCCCAACGGCAATTTCAGGCTTGGCCGGCGCTGCCAAGACGGTGCGGACACGGGCCGCCTCCTCCGCTTCTAGGGAGCTCTGGGCCTTTTTCCCCTTTATCCCAACTTTCTCCAGTTGGGCGATAAAGTCTTTAGTCTCCATTCCCAGTTCTTTGGCCAGCAGATGAACCCTAGTCTTAGCCATCTTTCTCTCCTAAGTATTGTTTCCTCAACACCACGATCAGTTTTTCTCTAGCCTCTCGCGTAACTTCCCTATGAAAGGCCTGATACATTTTCTTTCTGCGCAATAAAGCCCCCCAGCATTCCTCTGCTCTCTGAAGGTAACCTCCTCGCCCCCTACCCCGCCCGTCCAGCTGCAACACACCCTCACTTCCAACTACGATGCGTATCAAGCTCTTCTGTTTGTCCCGCGCACCGCACCCCAGACAGGTTCGTTCGGGATCATGTCTTCTCTTCAATATCCGTCACCTGACCTGCTGGTGGCGACTCGCCGTCCTTTACTTCTTCCTCGGTAGAACCCTCCGCAGGTTGAACGATCTCAGCGGATTCCGTTTCCTCTTGGGCGGCTGCCTTTTCCTTCTCCTCCTCTTCTTTTCTCTTTTTCTCCGCTACATGCTCTCGGGACGACTTATAGATCGCCTCGGCTTTTTCTTGACCGATCCCTTCAATACTGAGAATCTCCTCCAGCTCCACCTCGGCCAGCTCCTCTGCCGATTTGAAGCCATCCTGGTAAAGCAATTCTGCGATCATATCGCTGACGGCTGGAACCGCTCCCAAAGACACGCGCGCGCGACGAGTCTCCTCTTCAGCTTCGGCCTCGCTGCGGATATCGATCCGCCACCCCGTCAAGCGGGAGGCGAGCCGCACGTTCTGTCCTTTCTTTCCGATAGCGAGAGAGAGCTGGTCATCGGGAAAGATGACTTCCATGGCGTGGTCCTCATCGTCGATGATGATCTTCGAAACCTTGGCCGGGGCCAAGGCGCGACAGACGTAATCCGCCTGATCCGCCGTCCAACTAACGATATCGATCTTTTCGCCTCTCAACTCCTGCACGACGGCTTGCACCCGTGTCCCCTTCATGCCGACACAGGCGCCTACCGGATCGACGTCGAGGTCGCTGGAGACCACGGCGATCTTTGCCCGACCTCCGGGCTCCCGTGCCGCACCTTTGATCTCGACGATCCCTTCGTAAATCTCCGGGACCTCTTGAGTAAAGAGTTTAATCAGCATTCCAGGGTGGGTTCGAGAAAGAACGATCTGCGGACCCCGATTGGTTATTTCCACGCTTACAATATAGGCCCGTATCCGATCCCCTTGGCGGTAGCGCTCGCGGGGAACTTGCTCTTTCTCCGGGAGAATGGCGTCGGTTCTGCCCAAGTTCACGATGATATTTTTTTTCTCAAAACGTTGGACGATCCCGTTGAGCAATTCCCCTTCCCGGCCCTTAAATTCATTGTAAATGATCTCGCGTTCCGCATCTCTCACTCTTTGAACGATGCTCTGCTTGGCCGCCTGCGCGGCAATCCGACCGAACAGACTCGAGTCCAGTTTGGTGAGGAGCTCGTCGCCGACAACCGCTTCGGGATCGAGGGTTTCTCTGGCTTCCTGCACGGCAATCTCGAGCACGGGATCGGTGACTTCTTCGACCACAACCTTAGCCTCGAACAGCTCAACTTCTCCAATCTCAGGATTAAACTGGGCCTCGATCTTCCGTTGGGAACCGAAGGTTTTCTTCGCAGCCGAGACCATGGCGCTTTCCAGCGCGCTGATAAGAATCGTCTTATCGATGCCCTTCTCC
>JAUXIP010000029.1 GCA_030620935.1 Deltaproteobacteria bacterium
ACAAGGCCTAGGGCAGAGTCGCTGATGCCGAATGGCGCCACCATTGCCGGAAGCGCCGGCAGGATGAAGTTGACCCCCATCATCAACGCAAGGCTTGAGGCATAAATTAGGGTGAGGCCTTTGCGCTGGACCGGTGCCAGCTCGCCTAAGCCAAACATTGCCGTGATGGAAAATGCGCGCATTGTCGCCAAGCTAAATCAGTCTTGTCTTTTAATCAATCGGACAGTCTTTTTTGACTGAGGTGACGATCCGTGGTAACAGAGGTCTTATTGGCTTAAGATAAGAATAGAGAGTCTTGAGTCGAATATGGGGGTATTGCATGGAAGTCATCAAAGTCGACTTTAGCGATATCAAAGGTATCCCGCCGAGCGGGCTGTGTGTCGGCGTTCATCGGGCCGGCGCCATTCACCAGAAAATGGTAAAAAAATATGGCGAGGGGCTGACGGTGTGGTCTCTAAGACCGGACTTGGATTTCGTGGCATTCAAGAAAGAAGGTCTTGGAGAGAAGGGCATTCGATCCACCGATGACCTCGAATCCATTCGAAAAGAGGAAAAGCTTATCTACGGAGTCAGAGGAGCACCTATACAGATTCGCGAGAAAGCCAAAGAGCAAGGGCTCGAGCTGCTTGCCGATGCGACCTGCCCGTTTGTCACGCAACAGGAAGAAGCGGAATTGGAGCTTTTGGAGCGAGGGTGTCACTTGGTGGTTCTGAGCAGTCGCACCCATCATGGTATTCCTCGCCTGATGGGAATCGCCAAGGATAAAGGACGCGAGGTCTTCATCGTCGAGAAGGAGGAGGATGTGGATGAGATCCGGCTCACTCGCTTTGAGCCGATCGGGGTCATTGTTCAGACGACTTTCTGGATCGAGACCTATAAGAAGATCATGGGTGTCATCTTAGACCGTTTTGCCAATGTCCAGGTAAGAAACACGGCGTGCGTCGACTCCCTCCAGCGTCTGCCTGAAGTAGAGAAGCTCGCCAAGCAGGTAGACGCCATCGTCATCTTTGGGTGGACAGAGGGAATGACTAATCGAATGCTCGAGGTGGCGAATAACTTTAACTCTTCGGTTTATAAGATCGAGAAGGTTAATGACCTCCAGCCTCAGTGGTTTCAAGGAAAAGAAAAGGTCGGTGTCATTGGGGCCAATGAGACTCCCGAGTGGATGATCGACGAAGCAGTCGAGCGCATCAAGGCTATGGCTGCTTAGGGTCGATTTCATGCCCAAGGTTACTTTTCAGCCTCCCGACCAGACTTTTGAAGTCAAAGAAGGAACAACGATCCTTGTCGCCGCCATTCAAAACGGCGTGCATCTACGCCACGATTGTACGGAGGCGATTTGCGGCACCGACCGGGTTAAGATCTTGGCCGGCCGGGACAACTTAAGCGATAAAAACGAGAATGAGGAACTGACGCTGGAAATGTTGAATGCCGGCTCCAATGAGCGGCTGGGCTGCGTCGCAAAAATCCTCGGTGATGTGACCGTAGAAATCATCCCTTAGATAACAACTCCGCTGAGATTCTCCCCTTCGCAGCTGCCGGTCTCTGATGCTGTAATCAGAAAGAGCAAAGCGCAGGAGATTTATATGGAAGCAAAAGCCATTTTAGCCCGGCCCGAGGATCATCGTGGTATTCTCACCATGTCGGAGGCAGTCAAGGCGATGTCGGAGGCTTTTCGCTATTGGGCTCACGACCCATTGGTGGCTGAGCTCCGGCGGCGCACGCATACCCCGAAAAATGTGCGCATCACTCTCCATCAGGGCGGGGCCCCTGCGTATGGCACCACGGGGATCATGACCCATGCGGAACTCGTCCGGATCTTCGGCGATCAGCAGCGATACCCGCGCCGAGGCCGTCCCGTGCTGGTCCTCTACGATTCAGATAGAGCTGCCCTTAAGCTGATCCTAATCGGCGAAATGCACCCCAAAGAATTGCCTTACCCCAATAGTGTTGTCGCGATGCCTACTGCCTGCGCGTCTATGATAGGAACGGATCTGTTGGCAAAACAGAACTGCGAAGTGGCGGGCATCTTCGGCGCAGGAGACCAAGCAAAGTATCACCTCCTCGCCCTGACCTGTATTCGGCCTTCCATCAAAAAAGTACGTGTCTTTAGCCCTACGCTTGCGAAGAGAGCACAATTCGCAAAGGAGATGTCAAAGGTCCTTGGAATCGAAGTCATTGCGGTCAGCGGGCCGCGGGAAGTGGTTTCTGGAGCCGATGTGATTGTGTGTGCCACCAACTCAAACGTGCCTGTGTATAATGGCGACTGGCTGGAACCAGGACAACACGTGACGTCCATCGTTTCGAGCAATATCGCTTTGCTCAAGAGAGGCTTTGTCAAACAGATGCGCCGCGAAGTCGACGACAAGACGTTGGAGCGTGCCGATGTGCTGATGACCAATGTCTGGGGACAGGAGGAGCTTGATTTGACGGCCGTGTTCTGGGAAATCTCTAAGGACCGTCCTGAACTGGGCAAGAAGATCGTCGATGCCGGCCAGGTGATTCGCGGCGACCGGCAGGGCCGAACCAACGATGAGCAGATCACCTACTTTAAGAACTGTGCGTTTTGGGGGATCGGGGCGGCTGCCCTCGGCGGTCTGATCTACGATAGACTTTTGGAACAAGGCAAAGGAGTGGTCCTCGATTTCGATCCTTACGAATACTACGATAAGGAGTGGAGCGAGGATTAACGGCAGGCTCTAACTGGCTGCGTCCACCGGCTAGATGGCCCAATTTTAGGAAATATTGGGAGCGCAGTGCGCGCAAAACAATACCCCTTCGCGTGCTTTTGACGGCCCTGGTTCTATTGGAGTACCGCTACGGTTGTGTGTCTCGCTCATCGACCAATCGCTCTTTTTCAAAAAAGCTCCAGTTCTCAGTGAATTCCGGAGCAGCACTTTGGCCTAGTCGAATGCCGGTCTGGCTAGCAATAAGGTAGTTTCCGCTAATTTGAGGACGCGTAAAATCCAGGCTGGATATGGCCAAGATATTTTTGAAAAAAACATTATCACTTACTACTGCTTGAGATCGATCAGCGATCAATATGGCCGAGGTGTTGAAGCGGAACCAGTTGTCCTGTATGCGACCCTGGGCTTTATCATATAACGCCACACCAGTTGGATTGGCGCTAAGCGTGCTGTCTTCGACGGTAAGGGAAGATTGATGAAAGGCCTCAACCGCAGCTAAGTTGGACTTGAAGGTGGTATTCTTAATATTCGCCTTGGAGTGATCGAAGAGAGCTACAGCTGTGTCCGCGAGATAGATGGATGCATGATTGATCTCTACTTGGCCTTTCTTTACCGCGACTATGCCTCCCCAGGAGGATGCCCGAGTTTCTTTTAAGTCGGCCACTGAGATCCCGGAGAACCAACCCCCTTCAAGCGAGAGTGTTCCCTCAACGACAATATCGATCAGCCCTGGGCGGGTGATTTCTCTTGGTGCGCCTCGAAGGTTGCGGGAAATTCCGAGGTCCCAGACACTTTTCCCAGGGGTGAGGTTTATCGTGGACCCCGCCTGCACCACCAAGGTGCGACCGGTGGGAATATGTAGGTCTCCGGTTAGGACAGTGGTTCCGCTCCAGGTTTCATCTTTCTGAAGCCTGCCAAACCTGCCTTCAGGCGGCCCAGTCTGAGCTTGGGCACACCCATAAGCTTGGGCTAGTAAAAGTATGAGAGCACTGATGAGCCAAAGGAAAAGAGAGCGGGCCCGCTCTTGGGACATAGATATCACCAGTAACCTATAAGATCGAGCAGAGGAACAAGAAGATACGAGAGAAAAAGTGCCAGTAAAAAGCCACCGGAAGAGATCCACAAGGTGATCTTATGCAACTTGCCTTTTGTGTGGGGGCCGGCTACCTCGCAGCTACTATCCAATGGACACTCTTTGACTGGCCTGTAGGTGACATAAAAAGACAGACCTAAAAGTACAGCCGTAGATAAAAAGATCCATTCCTTGTAGCGGGAAAGTGTAACGAGAAACCCCGCCTGAGCTACAATGGAAGCCATCACTGAGCCAAACCCTAGCCCTACCAGGGCTATGGGTAGAGCTCAGCAGACCAGAGATACAAGAGAAAAGAACGTGCTTAAAAGGCCGCTGAGTTTTTCTTTCATCTGGATCACTCCCTTTTTTAAAGGGCTTCTATCGTTTCAACAGTCCAGAGGCGCACCCTGATCCGGTCTGCAGCAATCTTAAGAGAAAGCTTGAGTTCACTCGCTCTTTTCAAAAGGGCCTCCACTTTTTCGTTTTTTGAAGGCTTTAGGAACATTATCTGATCGTTTCCATCCACTTGAATGGCCAGTTTCCCTTCCTGCTCGATTAGCTTTCCGTTGACCGTAATCTGGATGTCTTCGAGAGTAAGCCCGCCGTCTTTTACTGCTCGTGCCAGCCTTTCGATATCCAGTCTGGTTCCCTTTTTCAATGTGACATCGGCCACGCCCCGGTCCAGCCATGCCCTGGCCGATTCCACTCCGGGCACCCGTGACAGGTTCTTTTCCAACGCGCGCTCGCAGAACTCACAGGTCATGCCAAGGAGGTTAATCCTGATCTTTTGAAAATCGGCGTGAGTCAATTCGGGGGCCATCAAGGTGAGAAACAAGACTGCCGTAAAGGCACAAAAAGAGGTTCTTTTTCTGTTCATTTTAAAATCCTCCTTTCTATCTATAACCTAATTGTTCTGATTCTGGTTCCGATCATCCGTGTCCCCCTTTGCTTGTTTCTCTTGCTCTTGCGTCTTTTCTTTAGGAGACTCAAGCGTTACCAGATCCTCACAACCGCAGCCGCAATCCCCATTGCCACAAGACATAAGATTCACCTCCCCTCTTTTTAAAATAGGCTCCGAAAACCAAAAACAAAACGGATACCGGGACTAAGCTGGTTACCACGGAGATTCTCGACTACTGGAATCTGCGCTGCAACCTCCCAAGAGAAAACCCTTTCGGTATAAGGGACAGTCCCCTGAATCCCGGGGGTTAGAAACAAGAGATATCCACCCGTACCTGCTTTTCTATGGCCATCTTTCTCCGCTTTCCCAGCATATTCGCCGTTGAGCTCCAGAATCAGACTTGTCTCCGGTCGGATAATGAAGCGGTATTCCGCAGCCAGATTGTGGATCAGTTTGTTCCCGAAGCGGAAGTCTTGGGTACCTTCCGTGTTGATCCGGTAGAAGAGGTTGGCATGCCACGCGAAGCGCAGGGAAATCCGATGGGTGAATATCGGGCCAAGGATGAAATCTGTGGATCCGGTTCCGGGCTGCAACTTTGGCTCCAGCAGCTTTCCTTGTGAGTCTCTATCGTTGACCCGCCCCGTGGGGAGTTTTAGGGCACCCAAGAAGGCGGCCTGCTCGCTGTATTGAAACGCATCTCTCTGGTAGAACTTGTAGAACGTAAAGAGCGTAAGATCTCCGATGCCTGAAGAGACCCGCTTCCGGCGGGCTCCATCCACGGTTTCTTTCAGTTCCCTCTCCACAAAAGGAAGATTAGCCCCCAGTGTCCAATTGTATTTGAGGCCGTAGGCGACAGTCATAGCTGCAATGCCTTCTTCTCGTCGCCGGTCTCCACGAGTGGTATCCGAGAACGTCCCTCTCGCACGCCAGCCCCAGAGGCCGAGTGGCAATGTTGGGGCCTGCTCGCTCACGATGGGAAAGCCCCAGACAGATGCCTGAGGAACGGCGATCAGTAAAATTAATCCCAGGAACGTGGTTAAGAGCACTTTAGGGAAACTACTCATTGCTTTCGCGATCATTTCCGGCCTTTAGCTTGAAACTTACTTTAACCCTTCCCCTAAAGGGGAGAGTCAAGCCCCCGTCGCTTATTTTTTTTCTGCTATTGGCCCAGAATGTTGAGACCCGGTCGGGACGGCATCGGCCTAGGTGGGATCTCAGAGCAGATGCAAAAGCCTTGGGGAAGAGGAGTCTTCCTAGATCCCTTTTGTATCTTTTTAAGCTCTTCTCGCAGCAGGCTTAGCTCCCGGAGCTTTCGGTCGATCTCCTCGATCTGGTTATTGACCAACTTTTGAAGACGGGGCTTAAGCCTCTGACAGTCACAGCCTTGCCCCTTGAGGGATTCAACGATCTCCTTGATCTGCCAGAGCTTCAAGCCGAGCAGTTTAGTCCTTTGTACCAGCCTTAGCCGCCTGAGGTCTGTTTCCGTGTAAAGCCTGTAGCCTGAAGAAAAAGTTCTTCCCGGTGATGGTATCAATCCTATCTTTTCATAAAAGCGGATGGCCTTAACAGAGAGACCAGTCTCCCTCGCCACTTGCCCTATCTTTAATGCCTTCATGATTTTCATTATAAACTCTCCCCTAAGCTGGAGAGTCAAGGCAATCAAATTATTTATCCGCCTACGCAGAAGACCCCGGGCGTAAGTCCGGGGATGAATGCATTGGACGGACCCTCCGTAGCTCGAAGAGCGAAGGAGGGTGAGTTGCTTCGGCGGATTCCGCCGAAGAAATTAACGATACCACGGGTGTAAGCCCGTGGAGCTTCATTCTACCATCCGGGGCCAGGATTACGCGGTGATGGAAAACATATACCTCCGAGCGCAAACTACACCGATTTCCAGTCGGCATCTACCTTTCTAAAGCTATTCTCCGTCATGAGTCCACAGGCACGGGTTAACAATATCAGAACGAGAGGTGGAAGAATCAGCCACTGTAGGATAGGTGTTAAGCCGACATCGAGGCCAGGGACGATCGGCATGCGCTCGGTGTATTGCCAGAGGTCCCTGTAATGAACCGCCGTGTACTCGCTCACAAAAGCTAGAATGAGTCCAACTCCCACGAACGAGATCCAATAGCCAGCACTTTTCGATAAGAACCAATATCGACTACCCGCCGTGATGCTCACAATCCAGTAGGAGGTGAGGGTCATAAGCGCGTCAACGCCGGAGCAGAATAGGAGACAGCCCGTAAGCAGGAAGGTGGAGAATTGTTGATCGAAAACGAACAAAGGGGCTTGAATGGTCTCCCATAAAAGATTCAGCAAAAAAGAAAAAACGAGGAGGTTAACCTCTGGAATCCTTATTTGCACAGCTGCTTACCCTCTTCAGGTTCATCCTCTAAAGGATCTTCGCCCACTTTTTACCCCCATCGATGCTGCGGAAAATGTGCCCTCCAGTAGCGGCGAAAACATGGCTTGCCTTCTTGCTATCGAAAGCAAAGGCAAAGAGAAATTCCTTTGGAGACAGGGTAAGCCCGTCATTGGCCCTTTCCCAGTTCTTTCCTCCATTCTGGGAGATTGCGAGGCCGAGCTTTTCGGTAAATGCGAGTAGGGTTTGAGGGTTGGAAAGGTGGACACCAAGGCCGGCGACCGCCCCCAATGGGGTTTTCATGTTCGTCCAACTTTCCCCGAAATCGTGGGAGACGAATAGCCCGTTCGGTGTACCGGAATAAACGACGCGATCTTTCTGACTGTCTGCACTGAAACATGGGCCACCCCAGCAAAGCCCCTTGCTTGGAAGACCCCGTGCCGCGGGAAACTGCCATGTTTTTCCTCCGTCCTTGGTTCGATAGAGTGTTCCGTGAAACCAACCGTAGAGGATCTTAGGGTTGGCTGGGCTGACGACCATCGAATGAAAATCTACATTTTCTCCCTTTAAGCCTCGGAAAATCTGTTTGAAAGTAAGGCCGCCGTCCTCGGATTTCATCACCCCCATGTTGCCGCCGCCTTTCGGATGCCCGCTCGTAAAAATTGTTTTTGGGTTTGATGGAACGAGCGAAAACCCCATGAAGTCGTCACGGCTTTCCCCAAACTGGAAAAGCTTTCCTTCCTTCAAAATGAAAAGACCGTAATGCGTGGCTACGAACAATCGTTGGTTTTCACTGTCATAACCGAGACCGTGAATGTGGTTGTGGAACTGATAGGAGATGGAGGGAACGGGTTTAAAAGTGCCTTGGGTGGCGGACCCCGCAGGTCGCTCTCTGAAAACCCCAAAAAGCAGGATTCCAGAAATGAGTAATACTCCGAAGCGTAGGATTGACCGGCTACCGGCATAGATTTTAATTGTGCTCACCAACCAAACTTTTCGGCTGTCTTCTTCCACTTTTCAAGCTCCTCTTATCTCTTCATTTGTATTTGTCGTTATTGGAGTTGTCGATATGCTGTGTTCTCTCTCTTTCACCGCATCATCGGTCTTCGGTGCATCATCCCTCCTCTACCGTGCATTCTGATGACCATACTGCCCGCCCTCTCCTCCCGCATCTGCAACTCCGAGAGGATGCCGAAATTGAGTGAGGCAACATAGTAGACCAAGGCCCATAAGTCGTCATCTGAAAGGGCATCGCGATATGAGGGCATAGGCGTGCCGTCCAGGCCCGTCACAAGGGTTAGATAAATGGCTTTAGACGTAGAACCGCGCTTTAGCGGGCGCGTCAGGTCAGCAGGCCGGCTAAGCTGGCCCCAGGAATCCTTAAACTCTGAGGCTGACGGACCAACGCCTTTTCCCTCCATCCCATGACAGGTAAAACACCCGGCCTCCTCATAGAGTCTTCTCCCTTTTTCAACCAACTCGCGCGACAGCTGAGGAAGAGGTGGCACCGGGATGGACGCTTGTGCCGCTTGTTCCTGAAAGCGCCCGGAAAATGTTTTAAGGTATTCGACCACCGCTCGACGCTCAGCTTCACGAAGATGATTTTGAGCGATCATCCCGGTCCCGCGAAGCCCCATCGAAATGGTCTGGAATAGGTCCCCGTCGGTAGGAAGAGAGCCGGTCGGGGTCGAGCGAAACTTGAAGATACCTTGTCGGAAGTCGCGCGGCTTCGTAAGGAGCATCATTTGAGCCATGCCCCGGCCGTCACCCGAAGCCCCGTGACAGATGGCGCAGCTCTGCTCATAGACCACCTGGCCTTGCTCGATAATGCTGGCCGGCTTTCCATCCGCAGCCCACAACCGAGCAATCACGAGGCCTATGGCGGATACAGAAACGAGAACGACCGAGGTGATGAAGCTAGGGGAGAGGCCATTTTTTCTCATAGGGCCAGTACCTGGAATACTTCTCGTCGATAGCTTTGCAGAATTTTAACTTTAAGACCTCTTTTACGTTTATTCCGCAAGCAGTTGCTCGAAAAACTCTTTTGCCTCGCTACTGTACCACTCTCTGGAGCCCCTTACTTTGCCCACGATTTCTCCGCGTTTATTCACAATGACGGTCATCGGAAGCCCCCAGGCTTGGTAACTCTCAGCAACTTTTGCGTCGAAATCCAAAAGGGCCGTAAATGTTAGCTTATGCCTCTTGAAAAACTCCTTTACATCCTTGGCATCCTCTCGATAGTCAATAGCGAGCACCATCAATCCCTTCGGGCCCAGCTCTTGATGGAGTTTTTCCATTGTCGGCATCTCCTGGACGCAAGGTGGACACCAGGTGGCCCAGAAGTTCAGAAATATGACTTTCCCTCTCAACGCACTTAGGCTGACTTGCTTCCCTGAAGGATCGTCGAGGGTAAAATCAGGGGCCAAGATCTTGGTTTCTGGCCTTTCTATTTTCAGCTTCTTGAAAAGATCCTCGCCGGCGGCGTGCGGCTTGCTTTTGTGAAAAAAACTCTCCGCAATGCTGACAAAGGCAACCAGACACAGAACTAAAAAGAGCAATAATCCCAGACGGGCGTGTTTGTAGGGGCTAATTTCCATTCCTTATTAGCGTTAACGGAGACAAAAACAATTCGTTCCCTATTCCTAGCACAGCTCAGCTAACAGGTCTTCTTTAGAGCCACTTTTAGTTCAGCAGGTCCGGGTTAAAACCCAAAAAAGCCTAAGATATTCCCAAAAAGCTTTCCAGCTAATCTCACCGGTGGGAGGCTAGGACGAAAACCGAAAGCGGCATAGATCCAGGTGGAGCCAAGACCACCCAATACAGCCGCCCCGTAGATAAGGCCAACGAGCGCGCAGCCCTGTCGCCGACCAAAGGTCTTCATATAGATCTTGATATCGGATCGATGAATTGCGCTGGCTAAACAGAAGCTGATGATGCCGGGATAACCTAAACCATCTGTTTTGAAAAGCGCATGGATCACCGGAAGGTTCCCCACAGGGGATAGGGAAACCGCAACGGATAATACGCCACCAAAGATTGCGTTGGCGAGATCGGAGAGTAGTGTCGCATGTCCGAAGACATCGGCGAAGGTAGACCACCACGATTGAAGCCCAGAGGCTAAGATAATCCCTCCCAGCATGATTCCCAAAGCAAGAGACGGAGCAAACCGCTTTATTTCTTGCCCGATAAATTTAAAGATGGCCAACCAGCCATCGAGAGAAAATAATAACGTCTGCCAGGACGGGAAACTCGGCGGATCGAATAGGGCAGTGTTCTTCGGCTGTTCTCCTATGGAAGCCCTCGACACTTTTAGCTTAACCCAGCCAAGACTCAGCATTACGAAGCCGATCATGACTAGGGCTCCTAAGAGCTGCCCCGTGGCGAACTCCGCACCCAGCGAAAGGGCAAAGATAGCCCAGAAATAAATTGTCATGTTGCGGCTTGCAATCAAGAAGACAAGTCCAAGAGACGGCGTGACACCCTGCCTTAACAAATCGTCCATTGAATCCATGCTCTTCTTTCGTCCTGCACTTCCTACGATGCCGAGGCCCACGGCCCGGAAAACTCCCTTCACGCTGATCTCGGGATTTGCCCGGATGGCACTCCCCGCCTGGTAACGAAAGCGACAGCTGAGCAAGCCTGCAATTATAAACCCAGGGACCCATACCGTGTAAAAAAGCGTCATGAACTTGAAGAGTTCCCAGGTAAAAAACCAGGGTTCATGGACAAATTCGCTCATAACGCTAATTTCAACCGAGCAGGAAGTCTCCAGGGATGAAAACTATTTGCTATATTGTTGAATTTCCAAGAAGAGAGGGGACTTTTCTCCAACCACCCTCGCTACTAAACCGACTTCCTTCAACTCCTCACTTTTGAGCTTTGTGAGCTCTGCGTTTTTCACCAGCGAGAAAATTTGATTCGAACCCATCGGTTGAAAGGAAAGCTGACCGTCCTTTTCCTTCAGTTTTCCTCCCACAGTGATGAAGATTTCCCTAGGCGTAAAGCCGGCATCCAGGACAGCCTTTCTCAGGACCACTGGCTTCAATTCTGTGTCCGGCTTTAAGTTAAAAGTGGCTTCTGCCTTCTCAAGACTCACATCAACATTTTCCACGCCTTCCAGGCGCGCCAGGGCCTTATTGACCCCGTAAGCTCATATGGGTCATATCATGCCGTCCACTTTCATGCTTACTTTCATTCCTTCTGCAGCCAAAAGCGGAGTGAGAAACAGGGCTGAGAGAAGAAGGCCGAGAAAAAAGACCATAGCCTTTTTGTTCGTTCGCATCATGCACCCTCCTTTCTAAAAGAGTATTCGAAAACCAAAGAGCACCCGATAGTCCTGATCAAGTTGCTCGCCGTTTGCTCGGTCTAAGACTGGAAACTGGAATGACGTTTCCACCAAGGCGTTGTCGAACAAGATGTACTGAATACCTGGGGAGAGGAAGATCGTATCACCCCCTGAGGCACGGACCTTGCTGCTCCCGCTTTTATTTCGTTCTCGGTGCTCGCCGTTGAACTCCAAGAGGAGATTCAATTGGGCATTTTCGATTGGCCAGCGGGGATAGATCGAGTAAGAGTAGGCAACATCGTAGTTCAAGGCGGGGCCAAAACGGAATCCGCTGTGACGGGAGTTATATTTAAACTGGACCCCCCCCCTCCACGGCGTGGTAGGCTGAGATCCAGCCGCCAGCGAATCCAAAG
>JAUXIP010000327.1 GCA_030620935.1 Deltaproteobacteria bacterium
CAGTGCTTGTAGGTGTTCTTCTTGCAGGGATGAGTTTCCTCGTCGATCAGTGGTCGCTCAGAAGGGCTGTGCGTGAAAAAGAGCGGCAAATAGCATCCTTGGAAAAAGAGCTTAAGCAATGTCAGGAGCAACAACGTACGACACCGTGAGGAAGTGCAATAAGGCAGGTTCAAAAGGAGGCATAAAATTGTGAAGGAAGCAAAGTCTCTTGGAGAGCTCAAGAAAAGCGGATATCCGTTTCTCACCGTGTCCGAGGAAATGCGCAATAACCTAGTGAAGTGTTTGCAAGGCGACAAGCAGATCTTGACGGGGATCATCGGCTATAATGATACCGTCATCCCGGAGATTGAAAACGCCGTTCTCTCCGGGCATCACATGGTGTTTCTGGGAGAAAGGGGGCAGGCGAAATCGCGTATCATTCGGGGTCTTGTCTCGCTTTTGGACGAGCGGATTCCCATTGTTCAAGGATGTGAGATCAACGACAATCCGCTTGCGCCTATCTGTCATGCTTGTCGCAGGCGTCTGGAGAAGGAAGGAGAGGCGCTGCCCGTCGAATGGATCGGCCGGGAGCCGCGCTACGGCGAGAAGCTCGCAACCCCGGACGTTTCGATCGCCGATCTGATCGGAGAGATCGATCCGATCAAAGTCGCGGAGGGAAGGTATCTAGCGGACGAAGAGACCATTCATTATGGTCTCATTCCCAGAACCAATCGCGGCATCTTCGCCATCAATGAGCTGCCCGATCTTACCGAAAAAGTTCAAGTGGGGCTCTTCAACTTGATGGAAGAGAAGGACGTTCAGATCAAGGGCTACAAAATACGCTTGCCCCTGGATGTTGTGATCGTGGCAAGCGCCAATCCCGAGGACTATACGAGTCGAGGGAGAATCATCACTCCGTTGAAGGACCGCTTTGACGTCCAGATACGCACGCATTACCCGACGACCATTGAGGATGAGATTAGTATCATGGAACAAGAGACGTCTCCCTTAAAGCGGCGCAGCTTTGAGGTCCGGATCCCTCAATTTTTGAAAGAAATCCTGGCTCAAGCGACCTTTGAGGCCAGGAAATCGAATGAGATCAACCAGACCTCGGGCGTCAGCGTTCGCATGACGATTAGTAATTACGAGAGCGTTATCAGCAACGCGGAGAAAAGGGCTCTTCGTCTGAAGGAAAAAGAGGTGGTTCCTCGAATCAGCGACATGCACTCCCTGTTGGCCTCTACGAGCGGAAAAATAGAAATGGAGTATGTCGGCGAGGACAAGAAGGAAGACGAGTTGGTAGGGAAACTTTTGAACCGTGCCGTTTTGAAGACGTTTGACCAATATTTTGCGCTTAGCTCGTTGCAGAAGATTGTTGAGTACTTTAACTCCGGCTGGGGTGTGGAGGTTTCAGATGCCATGCCTTCGCATGACTATTTGGAAGGGATTAAAGAAATCTCCGGCTTGAAAGAAGCCATCCACTCCCTTGGATCCCTCGACTCTCCAGCTCTGATGGCCGCGGCGACGGAGTTCATCTTGGAGGGTCTTCATCTCCACCAAAAACTGAACAAAGAGGTGCAGGGGGGGAGAATTACTTACGGAAAGTAGAGGGTGAGACAAAGATAGAGATATGGTTCGGGTACGATACACACGGTGGAGTCGTCCAGCAATCGAATCGGTCACGGGAGAGGACGTTTTTGACCAGCTTAACGATTATCTGGGCGACACAGGAGATCTCCAACAGGCCGTGCGCCGTCTCATGCAGCGAGGCTTGAAGCGCGATGAGAAGCAAATGGCCGGGCTGGATGATTTGCTGGCGCGAGTTGCGGCTGAGATGAGACGGCTGTACGACCGTTATAACATCCAATCGGCTTTAGAAGAAGTGGGGCAGGAGTTGCGGTCCATCGTGGAACAGGAAAGACAGACTCTGGACGGATTGCGAGAGGGAAGGCCGGAAATAGAGGAGAAAAAAGCGTTCCTGGACAATCTCCCGGACAAGTTGAGCGAGGTCGTTGAGAAGCTGGCCTCTTATGCCTTCGAGGATTCCAAAGCGGATTCGGACTTCCAAGCGTTTATGTCCCGACTGGAAGAGATCCGGCGTCTGGAAAATAGTATCCGCAGAGAAGGGAATCTGTTCCGCGGACCCACCTCGGTGAGTTTCGAAGAGACCCAAGATCTTTTGTCGCGTATGGAAGAGCTGCGCAGTCTGGAAGGACAGCTCTCGACATTGCGTTTGGAGGAATTAGATCCGGAGTTGCTGCAAAAACTGTTGGGGGATGATGCTCGTCGGGATTTAGAGGGAGTGGTGCGCGTGGAATCCCTTCTTGAAGAGGGAGGATATGTCATCCAGCAGGGAGATCACTTTGAATTGACGCCGCGCGGGGTGCGAAGGATCGGCGAGATCGCCCTTCGGGATATCTATCGGCAGTTGAAACGCGACGGTGTAGGGCGTCATCCGCTCCGTTACCGCGGGCTGCAAGAACCTTTAACCGAGGAGAGCCGGCCTTATGTCCAGGGCGACTCTCTGCATCTGAACATGGTCAAGACGTTAAAAAATGCGCTTCTGCATGAAGGCGGATTACCTCTGCGACTTTCTCCCCGGGACTTTGAGGTCTATGAGTCTGAGGATGCGACCCGATCAGCGACGGTCCTACTGTTGGACATGAGCTGGTCCATGAGTTGGGAAGGACGATTCGCAGCCGCTAAAAAGGTAGCTCTGGCTATGGAGAGCTTGGTGCGTTCTCTGCATCCCCGCGATTATTTCGGCATCGTCGGTTTTTTCACTCGCGCCGTAGAACTTAAACCGAAGGATTTGCCTGAAGCGACATGGAATATGGGCGATCCCTTTACCAACTTGCAGGATGGGCTTCATCTTGCCTCGGGGCTTTTAGAAAAAAAATCATGTACGAACCAGCAGATGATTGTTATCACGGACGGTCAGCCGACCGCCTACTGTCGTCAAGGGCGCCTCTATTGCGAATGGCCTTTGAGTTTTGGCGGCATCAGCCAGAGGGCGGCGGAGGAAACGCTCAGAGAGGCCGAACGTGTAACCCGCAAAGGGATCACCATTAATACTTTCATGCTGGACGACAGTCCTGTCCTCAGGGGATTTGTCGATGAGATGACCCGCATCAACAAAGGCCGCGCCTTTTATACCCACCCCGACCACCTCGGAGAATTCCTTGTTGTCGATTACGTTTCGCAGAGAAGGAAAAGACTTTAACAGCCTGTTGAAAAAGGCCCATCTGCTTCGTTGCGCTCGATCCGCTCGCTCCAGCGTACCACTCAAGTACGCCTCCGCTCGCGGGTTCTTCGCGCGCCTCGCATCTGGGACCTTTTTGACCAGGCTGAGAATGGGTTTTTCAACACTCTGTTTAAAGAGCGATTTTTGGTCGACGGCTTAAAGCCGCCGGGCCATAGCTTCCAACTTTCACTGGGAGGCCAAGTAAGGCTTGACAATTTTTCAAGGGATCTCTATCCTCAAATGAAAACAATCTTGTTTTCATTCATGTCCCCGGCAACGCATGGCTAATTTTAATAGTAAGGTGGCGTCGCGCATCGTCGGCGTATCGCTGCGCCAGATTCAATACTGGGATGAGCAAGGCTTTATCCGGCCTTCCGTTCGTGCTGCTACGGGAAGGGGCTCAAAGAGGCTTTATTCCTTCACGGATCTGGTTCAACTGAAGATCGTCAAGGATCTCAC
>JAUXIP010000308.1 GCA_030620935.1 Deltaproteobacteria bacterium
CCGCTCTCACCATGGTCTGAATGGCCTGCTCCCGTGGTGCCTTCAATCCCGCAGGAGAGGGGCCGTAGAGTGCGGGAAGACGGACCACGATAAAATCAAATTCAAAGCGCCGTGCGTATGACCGGCCCACGCACTCTGCTCCGAGCTTGGTGGCGGCGTAAATGGAAAGGGGATGAGGAGGAACCGTTTCATCTATCTTTTTATATGAATCCTTTTTCAACGATCCGCGATAGACTACGGCCGAGCTGGAAAATGCGACCTTTGAGACCCCTTCGAGGCGGGCTGCTTCGAGCACGTTGACGGTTCCCAAGAAGTTGAGCCTTACCCCACTATAGGGTCGCCTCTGGATCTCCTCACCCAGGAAAGACGCAAGATGGATGATTCGGTCGATCTTATGATCACGAATGGCTGAAATAAGAGCCGGCAGGTCCAACATATCGCCCCGGACTACACTAAGCGATTTTACGTCGGTGCCTACTGCCTGGAGCAGTCTTTTGTTACCTGTGGCGCTAAAGACTACGGGTCGCTCTCCTCTTTCCAGCAGCATGCCCACCACGTAGGCCCCAACCAGGCCGCTGCCGCCGGTTATCAAAACCCCCTTTTTAGCCATCTGGGACCTTCCCTCTCTACCGACTAGATGGCCGGATGAAGCGCTTTCCTCGGCTTGCACTCATCTGCCACTGTTGGATTGCACTCTTTTTTAGCTTAGCGATAATTTTTAATTATATAGAGAAAAGAGGATGGTGTCACTTTATTTATGCTGGTTCTCTCCAAGGTATGATCAGGACCTTAGTGGCATAAAGCTCGGAAAATCGTCACCGACCGCCTGGATGTAGCTCTCCGTCTCTTCCGAGGAGAGGGTGTGGCTTACTATCCGAGAGACTTTTAGGATAAATTGGTCTTAAAAAATACCGAGCTGGTGGAGAAAGATCAAGGCGACGGCTGCCGGGCTGACAATGCGGATAAGAAAGGTCCAGGTCCGGTAGGCAAAGGCGTGGATCTCGCCGCTGTGGAACTCTGCCATTCTCTCACTTTGGCTTAGAGCCCACCCGGTAAAGAGCGCAATGAGAAAAGCACCTAACGGGAGAATGAAGTTCGTAGCCAGCTGATCCATGCGGTTAAAGACCTGCCCCCAGATCGCTGAAGGCATGCCGCAGAGAAAGATAATTGCCCCCATGATCCAACTTGCCCGTGCTCGACTCCAGCCTTTTTCGTCGATGAAGTAAGCCACGACTACTTCTAATAAAGAGATTCCGGAAGTCAGAGCGGCAAAGGTGAGAAGGAGGAAAAAGGTTATGGCGACCAGGTAGCCTGCCGGGAGTTGGGCAAAGGCGATGGGCAGAGTCTGAAAGATCAGCCCCGGTCCTGCGGCCGGCTCGAGGTTGAAGGTGAAGACGAGAGGGAAAATCACAAATCCGGCCAAAATAGCTACGATCGTGTCTCCAACGACGACATAGAGGGCCGAGTGGAGCAGGCGAGTCTCCCTACCGAGATAGCTCCCGTAGGTGATCATGGCCCCCATACCCAGGCTCAGAGAGAAAAAGGCTTGTCCGAGCGCTTCCAAGATGCCTACCCGGCTCATCTGTTCCCAGCGTGGGCGTAGAAGAAAGTCCAGCCCTGCCTTGGCTCCTTCTGTCTGCAGGGCGTAGAACAGGAGAGCGCAGAGGAGGAGAAAAAGGAAGGGCATCATGATCTCGTTGCCTCTCTCGATTCCCCTTCGGACACCACCCGCGACGATAACGGTGGTGAGGAGCATGAAAATTCCGTGCCAGACGACCTGGAGGGAATGGTTTCCTTCGAGCGCAGTAAACATGTCAGCTACTTCCTGTGGGGAACTACTGACGAAGCTATTTTTGAACGATAACAGGACATAGTGGAGAACCCATCCTCCAACCACCGAGTAATAGGAGAGGATCACGAAACCACCGATGACTCCGAGCCAGCCTGTGATTGCCCAGGGTGAGCCGGGCCGTAAAGTCCTAAAGGCGCCAACGGCATTACGTTGAGTTTTGCGGCCGATCAAGAACTCGGCGAGCATGATGGGAAGGCCGACTGCCAGAACACAAGCGATATAAACAATGACGAAGGCACCACCACCATGGGTGCCTGTGATGTATGGGAAACGCCATACATTTCCAAGTCCTATAGCGGAGCCGATGGCTGCGAGGACAAACCCGATGAGACCGGACCAACTTCCGCGTGTATTGGTGTTTTGCACGTTAATCCCTCTTCAAGTAAGGTTCTAAGAGACGTATTAACCGCGCTTATGCCTTATTAGAAAGGTGAAATCAAGTCCGAAACGTTGGGAAGGGGAAGGACGGAAGAGCTCGATTTCCGAAGGGGACGGGAACTGAAGAGGGAGGAAGAAAGTTAACTAAAACAGAGGAGAATTTATGGCTAAAAGTCGGTTTGCTGGGGTGATTTTCATGATCTTTCTTTTGATCTCTACGGCCTATGCGCAATTAGGGCCAAAGGATGGAGCAGGCTTAAGCCCGACGGAATTGAATAGGGTCAAGGTCGGCGATAAGGCGCCTGACTTCACCCTGGAAGACATGAATGGGAGCAGGGTTTCGCTTTCCGATTTTCAGAGTAAAAAGAATGTGGCTTTGGTTTTTTATCGGGGACACTGGTGACCCTATTGCACAGAGCAGCTCGTGAAGCTGAACAGCCTTTTGACAAAGGAAGAGAAAAGGCAAGTCCAAATCCTGGCGGTGAGCATCGACAGTCATGAGATTTCAAACAAGTTTGCTCAGCATCTCAGCGAGGGGCTGCCGCAACGGTTCGATATTCCTATGCTTGAGGACAAGGACCATAAAGTCATCGACCGATACGGCATTTTTAACCCTGATGGTCGCGGCTGGCCCCATCCCGCAACTTACGTCGTTAACAAACAGGGCAGGGTCCGCTGGAGGTTTGTCGAGGTGGATTATAGGGAAAGAGCAAGCAACGAACAGATTTTACAAGCTCTAAGGGCAATTCCCTAGTATTCCTTAATTTTGGCTTTGTTCAGAAAGTACGTGAATCTCTAGAGAATCAGCGACGCCGGGAGACTGAGTGCGATCTCGCCGTAGGAGTGGGGGTGCCCACCGAGCCCTGGCCGAGAAGGAAAGCCGGAACTGACCGAGGCAAGGTGGCCCCTTGTGGCCACTGCCGAGGGAATTCCGGAAGGATTTCCGCTCGGCCGGGGCCGGAAAGGGCCGCGACGAGAGACGCGGGAGCGCGAAGTCCTTCCGGCGTCGCATTCCGCGTTAGAGCCAGCACGTAACTTTGGAACAAACCCTAATTTTAAGGGAACTTCCTGGCTGCCTTTGGGGTTTGACGTTGTGGGTCTTGTTGTCGAGGTATTCCATGATTTCTCTACGGCAAAATGTTTCCATTGTTCTCTCTCTTTGTCTGCTTCTGTTTGGAGCGGCAGCACAAGCGGCAGATCTCCGGCCTGAAGATATTGTCACTGTTCTGCCCAAGGACGCTATTCCGGCTATACTTTCTCCTTCGTTTGAAGAAGGAAACAAAGCCTCCTGGCTTAGCGGTAAGGATGCTGTAGTCGGTGTGGAGATAGCGGGCGATAGTCGTGCCTATCCCGTGGCAATTTTGAGCAGCCGTGAAATCGTCAACGATAAGATTGGAGGTATACCTATTGCGGTCACCTGGTGACCCCTCTGCTATACGGCCATCGTGTATGACCGTCGAATCGCAGGAAAAGAACTGACGTTTGGGGTCTCCGGAAAACTGCATGCCAATTCTCTCATCATGTATGATCATCAGACAGATAGCCTCTGGAGCCACTTAGTCGGCGCGGCCGTTACCGGGCCGCTTAAAGAGAGAAAGCTCAAGGTTATCAACTCCATGTTCACCCGTTGGGATACATGGAAGAGGCTTTATCCCAAGACCA
>JAUXIP010000348.1 GCA_030620935.1 Deltaproteobacteria bacterium
AGATGCCGGCAGGCGTACCCGTAGCCACTATGGCCATTGGTAAGGCGGGCGCGGCGAATGCTGGGATCTTTGCCGCCGAGATTCTGGCGCGCAAAGATGTAAAGATCGCTTCCAAGCTGGCCGGCTTCAAAGAGGAGATGGCTGCCGGTGTCGAAAAGAAGGACAGAAACCTCCAAAGAGAAGAGCAGAACCATTGATTCCCTTTCCCGGGCCCTTGAAGCTCTGAAGTGCGGCGACGTCATCGTCTTCCCCACCGAAACGTTTTATGGCTTAGGGGCGGATGCCCTCGACTATTCTGCTGTTGAAAAGATCGTCTCTCTCAAAGGGAGGGGTTCGGATAATCCCATTGCCATCATTATTGGAGATGAAAAGGGGCTGGGGAGCGTTGTCACGGAAGTACCTCCGGTAGCGCGGAGCCTCATCGAACATTTCTGGCCCGGGCCGCTGACGCTGATTCTTCCCGCAAGAAATGGACTTCCCCACGCCCTCTTGAATCGCCGGGGGGGAATTGGGGTCAGGATCTCCAGCCATCCGCTTGCTGCTCGGTTGGCGCGGGAGTTGGGCCGTCCGCTCACCGCCACCAGCGCCAATCCCGCAGGTAAGGAGCCCGCCCGGACTTTGGCGGAGGCCAAGGCCTATTTCTCGAACCAGATCGATGTCTTTGTTGATGGTGGAAAGCTAGGCGGAAAAAAGGGTTCGACCGTGGCCGAGGTGGTTGGCAACCAATTAAGGATTCTGCGAGAAGGGGAGATCGGTTCTGAGGCGCTGGAAGAGGTTTTGCCAGGAAGTCTGGTAAGGTAAAATCGTCTCATGATTATTCTGATTTCTAATGACGACGGTATTCATTCCGAGGGAATCTTGGCTCTGGAAGAGAAACTCCGGAAGATCGGAGAACTCTATACCGTGGCGCCGGACCGCGTACAGAATTCCATGAGTCACGCGCTGACTCTCCATCGTCCCCTCCGAGTTCACGAAGTAGGACCGAGACGCTTGGCCGTCGATGGGACGCCCACTGATTGCGTCAAGCTTGCCCTCTCAGGGCTCTTGCCGGTGCGGCCGAACCTTGTGCTCTCGGGCATCAATCAAGGGCCGAACCTTGGAGACGATATCATTTATTCCGGCACTGTCTCGGCGGCGATCGAGGGGGCGCTTCTGGGGATTCCCGCCATTGCGGTTTCTGTCGTTGCCTTTAAAGATTTTGTGTTTGATACCGCCGCCGACTTTGTGGCGGGGCTGATCCCTAGGGTGCTGGAGTGGGGCCTCCCAGCAGGCACGTTGCTTAATGTCAATGTCCCGCTTCTGCCTAAAGACAAAATCAAAGGTTGGAAGTTTACGAGACAGGGAAAGCGCCACTACCAGGAAAAGATCATCGAAAGGGTCGATCCCAGGGGAAAGAAGTACTACTGGATCGGCGGCGACGACCTGGGATTCGACCACGAGGAGGGAACCGACTGTGTCGCCGTCCACGAGGGATTTATTTCAGTGACGCCTTTGAAAGCCGATTTGACCGACGAGCGGGGCCTTCAAAAATTGGAAGGACTGACTTTCCCGTGGCCCTAGATGTCGTGGATGCTAGCCACCCTTATTCGCTCTGGGTATTCCTCGCGTGCACATCCTTCCGGCCACACGCAATGGTTTTCTACCTCGAGGACCGCCCGCGCCAACCCCTTGGGGTGCTCATTCCCATGGTCCGGGCCTATGGTTCGACTTTGCTCAGAGTTCGACTGAGGCTCACTCGAAGTCCCACCCTGAGCGCGGGTCGAAGGGCCGACTTGCTTCTCGTCCCTGTGCGTGCGGTCTTCAGGACTTGCACGCTCGGCGTGCGCCGTGAGACAACGCTCTGTCATGATGGTGCCTCGTGAAACAAATAATGCAGGTTAGAGAATCGCCCCAGCCTCTACGGCTCGACAAGTGGCTCTGGGCCGCTCGTTTTTTCAAGACGCGGAGTCTTGCGGCCGAGGCCGTGACCGGGGACAAGGTGCAACTGAGCGGTCTTCGCGCAAAGCCGAGCCGGACTGTCCGGGTCGGCGATGAGATAACAGTCAGGCGAGGGCCTTATGAATGGGTCGTTATCGTGCGTGCTCTCGGAAAGCAGCGCGGCCCAGCATCTCAGGCGCAACAGTTGTATGAGGAGACGGAAGAGAGCAAACAAAACAGGGAAATAATAGCCGCCGAGCTAAAGCTTCTATCTCCGCCCCGGTTTGAAGCCAGGGGACATCCTTCCAAAAAGGCCCGCCGCGATCTTGTCCGTTTCACCCGCCGCGGCCGGTAAGTGTGCCCCTTTGTTTTTGCGGCTTTAACCGGGGCTTTCCCGTGGGGTTTTCGTTGAGCACGAACAGCTCCTGATACTTCAATGCTGAGGCTGTGTTGAAGATGAGGACTTCATCGGTTGGATGGAGCCATCCTTGCTCAGCCAGGCAACGAACTGCCGCAACACCCGCTCCTCCCTCCGGACAAAAGAAAAGACCTTCCGATTGTCCCACATGCTTGACCTCAGCCAGCATCTCTTCGTCACTGACGGATAGAGCCGTGCCACCGCTCTCGCGAAGCACGCGGAGGATAAGAAAATCCGCCACGGCCTGTGGTACTCTCAAGCCCGAGGCGACGGTCTGTGCTTTGGCCCAAGGCTCCGCCGTTTCTTCTCCCAATTCAAAGGCACGGACAATAGGGGCGCAACCACTCGCCTGAACCGAAACCATTCGAGGCATCTTCGGACCGATCCAGCCGATCTCTTGCAATTCTTTAAATGCTTTCCACATCCCGATGAGGCCGGTCCCTCCTCCCGTAGGATAGATAATGACATCCGGGAGGCGCCAACCCAACTGCTCGGCGATCTCAAAACCCATCGTCTTTTTTCCTTCCACGCGGTATGGCTCCTTGAGCGTCGATAGATCGAACCAGCCCTTAGTCTGCTTTCCCTCGGTTATTAACCTGCCGCAGTCATTGATTAAGCCATTGACTAAATTGAGGTGGGCCCCATATTGTCTGACCTCGATCTGGTTCGCTTTCGGGGTATCCTTAGGCATGAAGACGTGCGCTTCTATCCCTGCGCGTGCGGCGTACGCAGAGAGCGAGCTCCCGGCATTGCCTGCGGATGGAATGGCGACCTTTTTTATACCCAGCTCTTTCGCCATGGACACGGCAACCGAAAGACCCCTGTCTTTGAAAGAGCCTGTGGGATTTTGCGCTTCGTCTTTGATCCAGAGTTTTTTCAATTTGAAGTCACTGGCAAGGGCTTTTGCCTTGATAAGCGGGGTGAAGCCTTCCCCTAGGGAAACCATATTGCGATCATCGCGCAACGGAAGGAATTCCCTGTAACGCCACAACCATGCTGCCCGTCTCTTCAAGGCGGGCTTTTTAACCGCCCTCTTTATCCTTTTTAAATCGTAGAGAACGAGAAGCGGAGAGCCGCAGAGGCACAAATTGACTATCCTGCCGGCCGGAAGCCTCCGCTGGCACCGGGGACAGCAC
>JAUXIP010000353.1 GCA_030620935.1 Deltaproteobacteria bacterium
GGCCTGAGGTCTGGCAATCCCTCTCAGTTCACCGAGGGCCCGCCGACCGCCATATTATTTGGCTGGGAGGACGGGCCCTCTTTTTTTTAATACGGTTAGGGCTGCAGTGGCGGCTTTTTTAAGGTGGGGATCCTTGCTTCGGCTGGCCTCTTCGAGAGCTGCACGAATCTTCTCTGTGGGGGCTCCTAGTCCCGCCAACGTCAGGGCAGCGCTATACCGAACCCTGGAGTCGGGGTCTTCCAAAAAGAGATGAAGGATAGAATCTAGGCCGTCCTTGTTGACGTCATGTCTCATCTTCAAACTGGTCACTGCTGCTACGCGGACTAGAGGATCGGAATCTTGCAGTGTCTTCAGCAAGGCCTGCAGAGAGGACCCATCTTTCAGCTCCATATCGCGGATGCAGTAGACGGCCATTCTTCTCTGATTTGACGTGCCGCTCTTGAGGAGGCCGAGAAGTCGGCTCTCGATGGCATGATCGTTTTTTGCCAAGCGGACAAGCAGCAGAGCCACTGCCCAGCGGATATCCGGATCCTGGCTGTCCAGAGTTTCCAGCAAAACCTTATGGCAGGCCTCGGGAGGGTTAGGAAGATGGGCCAAGATATATGCAAGGGGCCAGCGATTTTTTCGCGACGGGTCCATCAGGAGTTGATGGAGAGAGTCCCGGACCTCAGGTGAGCGGGAGACGATAGGAATCAGGGAGTCAACGGCCGCCCGGATGGAGGATTTTTCTGATTGATTCAACGATTCGAGAAGGTCGGAGATTTTTTCGGGATCATCTTTCATGGCGCTGGATTATTTTTTCCTCTATGGGCAGGCCAGAGGTTATGAATGCTTTTCTAAAAGGAGATCTCGCAATCGGGCCGGGTAGTCCGTGATGATCCCGTCGACTCCCAATCTCAGTAGCCGTTCCATTTCATCGACTTCATTTATGGTCCAGACGAACATTTCAAGTCCCAGTTCGTGGGCGGTGTTCACTGTCTCCGCGCTGACCAGAGTTATGCCGCCATACTTGCAAGGAAGCTGAAAGGCTTGACCTCCAATGGCAAAACGATCTTTTTTGCCTCCTGCCATCCAATGCAGGAAGGCAGCAACCTCTCCGCGCGAAAAACCCGTGGCTATGGTCAGGTCCTTTTCCTGAAGCTCTTTACGGATCTCTTTCATGATGGAGTCATTCTCTGTGGCGAGCAACACTCGCTCACCTTTACCCAGACGGCACACGGTCTCGATCACCTTTGGGACGATAGGTGGATGTGCCTGCTTGATTTCAATGATCGCCCTGGCTGCGGGAAAGGTTACAAAAAACTCTTCGAGAGTAGGTATCCCTATTTTCCGGCCGCGGTAAGGATAACTGGCTCCGCCATCCGTGGTAAACCGGCAACCTGCATCCAGCTCTTTAAGCTCCTTAAGTTTCCACCGCTTGACTTGGCCGCGACCGTTTGTCGTTCTATTTAACGTCGCATTATGAATGATTACTCCCTCTCCCTCGTTTGTCGCTCGTATGTCTAATTCGACGAATGAAGCCCCGTCTTCGAAGGCCCTTTGAAAAGAAGCAAGCGTGTTCTCCGGCGCATCACCCATAGCGCCCCGGTGCCCGAAGACTCCCGGCTTAGGGCCTGCGAAAAAGGGATAGCGTTCTTGCATTCAGTCCCTGCCTCCTTTAAGTTTTTCTCCGGCAGCTGATTCGGCCTGTCGCTAGGCCTAAGGCGAGAACGGCCAAGAAAAGGATCATCGGGGGGAAAAAAGTCTCTCGGGGAGGATCGAGGCCGGTCACAGTCATGACTCTCTTCTCCTGTACCGGCCCGCTATCTTCCGACTCTGCCACAACGGCCAGTAGATGGTCTGAGGCGTCTGCAAATTGAAAACCCAACATGAAATTTCCCTCTGTCGGTACATTCTTGATAGAAAAAATCTGTTTTCCCTTCTCTAGATGTGTGATTGCGAGCGATAGGCGGGAAGCGACCGGCTCTCCGGTCCTGGGGTCCATAAGATTCCAATGGACCCAGCTGATTTTTCCTACGACGGCCGGGCTCACTTCCAGCCCGGTCACAGGTTTACTCCCTGTTTCCTTTTTTGTCTGAATGTCGCCTGTTAAGCCCATAGCAAGGGGCAAGATTGACAAAAAGAGGCTTAATTTCATGTTCAGCCCATGGTTCGCTCGTTGACCCGTAAACAACCTACCTGCGATTAACCCGAGAAGAAACAGCACAACCAATAAGCAGCCGAGATAGAAAAGCTTGTAGCGATGCTCTTTAACGCTGAGGTTAAAAACTCTCTTTATATTTTCCTTACTCGGATCTGCGAGTTCCACCTCTAGACGGTAATCTCCCCGAATGGGGAAGAGATACTCCCATGCAACGCTTCCATTAGAGAAGGGAAGTTCCATATCGAGCAAGAGCGTTCCTTCTACATGCGGAAAGTCGGTTGAGAATAACCGGCTGGGGAGGGGGGCATAGAGACGAGCCCTAACCCGACCTGCCTCAATCGGGTTTTCGTCATTATCCACAATCGTCAGGAGTATTTTAACCGGGCCGGAAAACGGACGGGCTTTGTCCAGAGCAGGAAGGGTCTGAAGCCTGATGTCTTCATTGCCGGCCCATGTGGTAGTAGCCAGCCAAAGTGAAAATGGAAAAATGAATAGGGCGACGAGGTGTCTCAATGGCAAGGGATGATTGCGAGTGAATGGCGGAAGTCATGCAAAGCATCGTGAACAGGCGGGTATGCGGCAGCCAAGAGGAGGTAGAGGATCAAGCCCGAAACGGTCAGCAAGAACCCTGATCTTACGAAAAACGACAGCCGCTCAGAAATCTCAATTTTACCCAGATCAACAACGTTCTCCATTAGGTTTTTCTCCTGCTGAGGTGACGACTACATTTGACCTAGTCAGAAACGGCTGTCAAGCGATGCCAGGCTAGACGAAAGAACGGGGTGGTGTCAAATGAAAATCTAGGAGGCCTTCGCCTCACCGGTCGGTCCGGTGCATGTACATGTGTACGCAGAAGTCATACATGGAGGAAACCGTGAGCACCTCGGTATTTCGGCTACTGCCGCCGGTTTCGTATTGAATGGTCAGCGATTGATTTTGCATGGAGATGCTACACAGCCGAGCCCCTTTGCGACTGACATAGGTTCCGACTGCACGCAAAATTTGCGGCATACTGTAGGTGTCCGGAATTCTATGTGGGTCGCGGCGCCGATCCTGGCCTTCGCGCTCCAGCCGCTCGATATCTTGGGGGGTATAACGCAGCTCAAGATCCACAGGGGCAGGTGGGGGTGGCGGCGGCTCTTTCGGCTCGAAGGATCGGCTTAACATCTTTCGCAAAACCGAGCGAAGATTCTTTTCCTTGTTGGTCTCTGGAAGCGGATCTTCCGGAGGAGGCAC
>JAUXIP010000144.1 GCA_030620935.1 Deltaproteobacteria bacterium
GCCACGGCCGGGAAGATAGGTTTGAACGAGAGCAGTTGGAGTTTCACGAGAGGGTGCGAAAAGGCTTTCTAGAGCTGGCGCAAGCGGAGCCGAAGCGGATTTATCGTCTGGATGCTTCACGCCCTGTTCAGAAAGTGCATGAACAGATCAAAAGAGTAGTGGATCAGAGAATGAGTGGTTAGTGGTTAGTTGTTGGTTGTTAGGCCAACAACTAAAAACCAAAAACTAAGCCGTGTCTTTCTCCGATATTTTAGGCCATAAGAAGCAGCTGGCGATCCTCAAGCTAAGCTTGGAGAAAGATCGTTTACATCACGCTTATCTTTTTTTGGGGCCCGAGGGGGTCGGAAAAAAGACCATAGCCCTTTCTTTGGCGATGTCGACCCAGTGTCTTGAAAGCGCTCATGACTTTTGCGGCCGATGCGATCATTGTGTTCGAGTTCAGACAGGCAATCATCCTGATGTCCGTTTGGTCGAACCCCTGGCGGGGAAGAAGGAGATCGGCATTCAACAGGTCCGAGACCTGGAGAAGGAGCTGAGTTTTCGTCCTTTTTTCGGGCGGAAAAAAATAGCGATCTTGGATCCCGCCTCGCTGATGAACTTCTCTTCCCAAAACGCCATATTGAAAACCCTTGAGGAGCCCCCGGGAGATTCTCTCCTGATCTTAGTTTCCACTAGCACTGGAGAGCTACTCCCCACGCTGTTGTCTCGCTGTCTCCGGCTCGTTTTTGCTCCTCTTCCGTTGGAACTCGTGGCGAATTATTTAATCTCAAAAAAGGGCATGAACCGGCAAGCGGCTGAAGGTCTGGCGGCAGTGACCATGGGAAGCTTAGGGAAGGCGTTGACTGCCGACGCAGCAGAAACGATGGAGACAAGAAAAAAATGGGCGGAACGACTTTGTGCCCTGGGGCAAAATGATTATCGGGGGGCGGTCGCAGTGGCCGAGGAGCTTTCAGGCGCGAGAGAGGAGTCCTTGAGATTTCTGGAATGGGCGCAGGGATGGTATCGGGATGTTTTGGTCTATCGTATTACAGGGAGCAGCCAGGGGATCTGCAATCTCGACATGATGAAGAATATCGAGCAGCAAGCAGCAGTTCTAAATTCAGACCGGCTTCTTTCTCTTTTGTCCCAAGCCGTGACGGCCGCCGCGAAAATCCAGAGGAACGTCAATCGCCGCATGGCATTGGAAAACTTCTTGCTGAAAGTTTCAGGTTTGGAGTTTAGAGTTTAACTCGCAACTCAAAACTGATTATGGAGCGGATTTACCTTACAACGCCTCTTTACTACGTCAATGCAGAACCCCACTTGGGGCATACGTACACGACCATCATTGCGGATACGCTCAAACGTTACTACCAAAGCGAGGGGGCCGAGACATTTCTTCTCACCGGCACCGATGAGCACGGGGATAAGATCGCCCAGGCGGCGAGCGAGAACGGCATGGAGCCCAAGGCCTATGCGGACCGTGTCAGCGCGATTTTCCGCTCCACCTGGGATGCCTGCGGCATCTCCTACGACCATTTCATCCGGACGACGGATTCTTATCACAAGGAAACCGTACAACAGATTCTGCAAAAGATTTATGACCAGGGAGATATTTATTTCGGCGAGTACGGGGGATTTTATTGCTACGGCTGCGAGCGTTTTTACACGGAAAAGGAGTTGGTTGCAGGCAAATGTCCTGACCACCAAAAAGAGCCTGCCTTCATCCAGGAAAAAAACTATTTCTTCCGTATGAGCAAGTACCAGCAACAACTCCTCGACCATATTCAAAGCCATCCGGACTTCATCCGCCCCGACCGTTACCGCGCGGAGGTGCTAGCGTTCCTGCGCGAGCCGCTCGAAGATCTCTGCATCTCGCGTCCCAAGAGTCGGCTACAATGGGGCATCCCGCTGCCGTTTGACGCGAATTATGTTACCTATGTCTGGTTTGACGCCCTGATCAATTATGTCAGCGCCCTTAAGCACCGCGGCGAAGCGTTTTTTCGCGCGTTCTGGTCTAACGCCAACCATCTCATTGCTAAGGACATCCTAAAACCTCACGGAGTTTTTTGGCCCACTATGCTCATGGCTGCCGGTCTCCCTCTTTATGACCATCTCAACGTCCATGGCTATTGGGTGATGGAGTCAGGCAAGATGTCCAAAAGCCTCGGCAATGTCGTACGTCCTTTAGAGATGAAAGAGCGTTACGGCATGGATGCCTTCCGCTATTTTCTTCTGCGCGAGATGGTCTTTGGGCAGGATGCCAAATTCTCTTTGGTTGCCTTTGTGACACGTATTAACGCCGATTTAGCAAACAACCTGGGAAATTTGATCAGCCGAGTCCTGGCGATGCAGCAACGTTATTTTGACGGTGTTGTCCAGCCCTTGGGTTCGAATTGGGCCGACGAAGATCAGGAACTTAAAGAAAAGTTTCTTCAGGCCGAGGGTGATCTAAAGCAGCATATGGAAAAACTCCATTTTCATCGCGCCCTGGAAGCGGTTTGGGGAGCTATCGATCATGCGAACCGCTACATCGTCCAAACTTCTCCATTTGTCCTAATTAAAGATTCCAGCAAGCGCGGGAGGGTCGGCGAGGTATTGCACCACTTGCTTGAGGCCATCAGGACAGCGAGCCGGCTTCTCTCTCCTTTTCTTCCGGAGACCGCCAAGGAGATCCACGCGCTTCTCGCTGTGCCCGAAAAGGCTTTAGTCCAATCACCTCCTTGGGGTGAATTTTTCTCGGCTGGTCACAAGGTCGAGCCGCCCAAGGTTTTGTTCCCACGCATTGAGCCGCTCGCCGAAGAATAGATGGATTCCCAAAACAGCCAGCTTAGCCAGTTTAATCTGGGGCTGATCGACAGTCACGCCCACATCCAAGGCGATGAGTTTGCCGGCGATGTAGAGGGGGTGGTGAGCCGCGCTCGGGAAGCAGGCGTGGAAAAGATCATTGTGGTAGGCGGAGCCGGAGATCTATCAAGCAATGATGCGGCGCTTAAATTGGCTGAAGCCTATCCTGGGCTCCATGCCACCGTCGGAATGCACCCCCATGACGCCAAGGAAGTCAGCGAAGCAGATTTGGCCAGACTCAAGGAGCTTTCCCAGGGGCCTAAGGTGGTGGCCATTGGGGAAACCGGGCTCGATTTCTATTACAATCACTCACCACGGAAGGTCCAGATAGAGATTTTCCGCCGTTTCATTCAGATGGCGCTGGAAACTGAGCTTCCTCTTGTCGTTCACGACCGCGACGCGCACCGCGAGATCGCCGACATGCTTCAGCAAGAGGGCGGAGGAAAGCTCGAGGGGGTCATCCACTGCTTTACCGGAGACTACGAGGCCGCCAGAAAGTTTCTGGACCTGGGTTTTTACCTTTCCTTCAGCGGGATCGTGACTTTTAAAAATGCCGAGGGTCTGCGCGAGGCAGTGAGAAGAGCACCGTTGGATCGAATACTCGTCGAAACCGATTCGCCTTATCTCGCCCCGGTGCCCCATCGGAGCAAGCGCAACGAGCCGGCCTTTGTTCGTCACGTAGCTGAGAAGGTCGCTGAAGTGCGTGGTATCCCACTACATGAGGTGGCCCAAGTGACGGCCCGGAACACTCAGGCGCTGTTTGGGCTTTGATCCCCCCTGATCTGTCCCTATCTAGATCAGAGCGACCAAAAGAGCCAGCAGAATTAGTCCCTGAGCAAGAACGGTCTCTAGGGCAAACTTGTCCAGTATCAGAAAGGACTATTTCGCCGGCGGTCTCTGACCAGACTGATTCAGTTCGGTCGCTCTGCGGGATCGGTCGACAAGAGATATCGTCGCTACCCCCAATACGATCACCATCTGCGCGACAGTCGTCTCCCAGGTTGGGAAGAGGCCCAGTAAACCGTTTTCGGGAAGAAAATCGGCCGGGGAGGCACTGAGAACACCGGCAACCTGCAGAGCATGGATGCCGGTTCCGACAAATTTAAAGGCTAAATAATAAAGCAACAGGCTGGTGCCGAGGAAAAAGGGACGGGTGGGAATACGAAGACCAAAAGTAAGGATAAGGACGCCGATGACCACCAGCCCGGCGGCGCCAAATACCAAGCCGAGGAGCAAGTCTTGCAGTGAGATGGATGGAGCCATGCCGACATAGAACAGAACGGTCTCCGCCCCTTCACGAAACACGGCCAGAAAGGCGATCACCGCTAATGAAAGCAGACTGTTCTTCGCCAGTGCCGCCTTGCCTTTATCATGAATATACCGGTGCCAGGCATCAAGGCTCACCTTTGAGTGGAGCCAATGCCCCACGTATACGAGCATAGCTGCGGCAATAAGCCCCGTCAGTCCTTCTAATAGCTCTCGATTGACTCCAGCATCGGCCTGGGAAAAGACGAAGGTGACTACAAAGGCGATGACGACACTGGCCGCGACGCCGGCTGCGCTCCCGGCCCAAATCCAAGGTTTTTTCTCCGCATTGTTAGTTTTGGTAAGGAAGGCAAGGAGTGCGGCCACCACTAAAAGCGCCTCCATTCCTTCGCGGAGCAAAATCACTGCGGCGTCAAATTTTCCGTACCGCATGTCGGAGACGGCAAAGGGCTCCAAATCGGTTTTCATCCGTGTCAGCGTGGCTCGCGCGGTCGCTAGGTCCGGCGGGCTCTGGGTGATGACCGCGTAGGCCTTTGCCATGTTATTTTCTGTGTCCGTATAGGTTCGGGCCGATTTGGCTTTGACCAATCCTTCAACTTCGATCCAGTCGCGCCTGAAACTGCTGATTTCTTCGGCCGCCCCTGCCCGGTCATTGGCGTCCAGCTTTGCTTGAGCCCGATCCAGGCGTGCGACCAGTGTCGATAGGGTTACAGGGCCGTGCAGTGCGGTTGCGGCCTTCGTATGGGTGGAGAAATCACCCCGGGTAAAAGTCCGGATTTGCGTACGAAGCTGGCCAAGAGCAGCCTCAGCCTTATGAATGTCGAAGGGCTCCGTCTCCAGACCGTATCTGAGATCGACCATCGACTCCTCGATAGCTCGGTAGCTCGCTTTTGACTGCTCTCGGATGCCATCCTCGATATTGTACCACCCATCTTCAAAAGCTGTATAAGACGATCGGGCCTCCACCAGATTGCCGGATTGAAGCTGTGCCTCCAGATGATCGAGATGCTTTGCAAACCCTGAAAGCTGCTCCGCGGGGCTGGCCGCGCCTACCGGGTAGGCGCTCAATAAAAGCATGAGGGCTAGGAGCGAGCTTACTACCGATCGGCTTATCACTTTTGCATCTCCTACCTTATCAAGCTCATTTCAGGGCCGGCAGGGCGCCATTGATAGTTGCCTCTAGTTGTTTAAGGGCCGACAACGCCTTGTTCTTGTCGGGATGATCCGGTTTAAGGAGCCGGACCTTCACATCGCCCATGGATCGCTCGATCTTGCGATAATTGTCACGGGACTTGGATCGGACGCCGTCTTCGATCCTCTCCCATCCTTCGTCAAAGTCTCGATAATGCTGTTTCGCCCCTTGAAAGTCGCCTTTTTGAAGTACCTCTATTGCCAGCTCTACGTGCTTATTCAGCTCCCGCAGCTGGCTCGACGACGACCTCTCGCTTGCGACTACAGGAGCAAGTGCATGGACAGTTAAGACAAACCAAGCCAAAATTAATCCGCTGCCGATCTTGGACAATCTGCTAAAAAGAGCTCCCATGGTTTTCCCTACGTTTCCTTGATCTTTCCTGGTTCCTGCAATAAGATGACCCAGCTAGTTGATGCCATCGAATATCTAATATTCGTATAAGCGAAAAAAGAAAGTTTGTCAAACGGAATGGCCAGTCCTAAGATTACCCCGGCAACCGAGGATTATTTGAAGGCGATCTATGTTCTCAGTGAAGAGGCGCAGCCGGTTATCGCCGCAAGGGTGGCGGATGAGATGGGAGTATCTCCTTCGACCATGTTCAGTGCCCTGCGCCGTTTAGAGAGAGAGGGGTATGTTAAAGTCGAGCGCCGGAAGAAGATCCATCTGACCGGGTCTGGGAAAAAAGTGGCGGAGGGAATTCTCCGGCGCCATTTTTTGACGGAAAGGTTTTTGACCGACGTATTGGGTCTGGATTGGGTCAAAGCACATCAAGA
>JAUXIP010000090.1 GCA_030620935.1 Deltaproteobacteria bacterium
CCCACTATCGATGGATCAGCGGAGTTTTTATTTTGCTGGCTTTTTCATTTGGCACGTCCTTTGCGGTAACTGAATTAAACGAGAGAGAAGTAAAATTTATAGAAGGGAGAAGGCTCATGGACGAAAAAATTCCCGCGACGGAATATGCCTTTCAGGCAGTGTTAGGGCAAAACGTAGGTGAACAGCAAAGGGAAGAAGGTTCGGAAGTAGAGCGCCTGATGAACAAATTTGAGTCCCATGAGGATCAGGAAAGAGAATTCCTTCATCGGTACAAGGAGGTTGCCGATAAGTCTAAGAGCCGGTTCGTAAAATTTCTTCTCCAGCTCATCATCTCCGACGAGGAGAAACATCACGCAGTGACCCATGCTATGGTCTCGACCCTTCAGGGTAGTCTTCGGTGGACGCAGCCGGCAGATGCTATCGGGAGTCTTCACGAAGGGGAGGAGGAAACGGAAAAGCTTTTACGGCTCACGCGGGATTTCATCCGGCTTGAGAAAGAAGGCGTAAAGGAATATAAAAAACTCATCAAGGAATGTCGAGACTACTATCACGGTCTCTTTGGTCTTCTCTTGGATACAATGATCCAGGACTCGGAAAAACATATCGGGATTCTACAGTTTCTGCAAAAAAAATTGAAGGAAGCATAGACCAGATGGATTCCCAAGTTCCCTTTAACCCGTTGCAAAGGTTTGCCGAGATCGAGCTGCGTGTTTCCAAGATCTATTTTCGATTCTCCCATCTTTTTCTTCATCATCCCCAACTCAGGGATTTTTGGTGGCAGATGGCTAAAGAGGAAGAGCAGCACTCCTCGATCCTGCTTGCTTGTGAGCAAATGATCGAGAATTACCTGGATGAGGCGCTGGATCCTAGCATTAACCAGGAGAAGGCCGATCAACTGAAGACGCAGATTAACAACTATCTGAGCAAAGGGACACCTTCGATCAGTATGGAAGAGGCCTTTAAAATTGCCTTGGAAATCGAAAGTTCAGAAATCGACGCCATTTATAGTAAGCTTCTCCATCTGGGAGGTCCGAAGATCGCCAAGACCATGGAGAACCTTGGCGTCCCAGCCAGCGTGCAAAGACAAAAACTCAAGTCTGCAATTGTCCGATTCTGCAAGGATCCAGAGCTGCTTGAAGCGGCCGAGCGCATTTAGTTTAAACCGTTCAGGTCTTTTTCTACCTTATGCGATGGCCATAAGGAGGCCCTAAAAATACCCGCCTTCCCCGCCCTATTGTAAATCTCTTCGATCCTGTTGTAGAAATCAATATATCTTTTAAGATCCTATGTCGCCCAGCGATGAATGAAGATTTTGGAAATATCGTAGGTAACAGTAAGGCCCTTCAGGACGTGCTCCGAGTGGTTAGTAAAGTGGCGCCTACAGGGGCCACAGTCTTGATCACCGGGGAAAGCGGCAGCGGGAAGGAGCTGATTGCCCTTGCCATCCATGCGAATAGTGATCGAAAGGGCAAGCTTTTTCTGCCGGTGAATTGCGGGGCTCTGCCGGAGACCTTGCTGGAAAGCCTGCTCTTTGGCCATATGAAAGGCTCGTTCACTGGAGCTTTTGCCAATCAAGAGGGTCTCTTTGAAAAGGCCCGAGGGGGAACTATTTTCCTAGACGAGATCGGGGAGATTCCGCAGCACCTCCAGGTCAAGCTGCTGCGGGCACTCGAAGGAAAGGAGATTCTGCCTATCGGCAACACGAGCCCTCGCCGTATCGACGTGAGAATTCTAGCTGCGACTAACCGGGATCTGAGAAAAGAGGTGGAGGAGGGGCGTTTTCGTGACGACCTCTATTTTCGTTTGAACGTTATGGAGATCCATATTCCACCCTTAAGAGAAAGACCCGAAGACATCCCTCTCCTGCTCGATCACCTGATTCAAAAACACAATCCGGAGTTAAAGAAAAGATTCAAGGGGGCGGAAGACGAGGTCGCTCGCACTCTTATGTCCCTTCCCTGGAAGGGAAACGTGCGTGAATTGGACAATGTGATCGAACACACCATGATTATGGCCGACGGCGAATGGATCACGCTTCAGGACCTCCCGCACTCCCTGTTGGAGGGGAAAGAGGTCCTTCCTCCTTTTACTTACAATCTGAAAGAGGCGACGAGACAGTTTGAAAAACAGCATATCATCCGCGTCCTGGAGCATGTCGGTCAGGACCGGAAAGAGGCTGCGCGGCTATTAGATATTAGTCTTTCGTCCCTTTACCGAAAGATCGAGGAGTTGGAAATATCTTAGCCCTTTCGGGATTCCGTGCTCAGCCCTCTATGAGGCCCTCGGTAGTTTTTCGAACCTCTCTCACATATTCGTGGGGAGCGTTACGAAGAAGGTGGTCCGTCATGCCCCCTGCCCGGTCCTATCGATCCATCCCCGGCCAGAGGAGAGAGCAACGAAGCAAAAAGCCGCAGCCGCGTAGACTCCTGAGACGGGGAAGTCGCAGACAGAGTGCCGACCGAGGGAACGAGTCGTAACGGACCACGGTAGGTCGTTAGGAATTGCAAATTTCAAATGGCAAACGGAGGACTACGGTTGCATGCGCTTTTTTCCTTACCCTTACTTCACCCCACCACCGAGATCCCAAGGAGCCAACCGACTGTAAAAGTCACAGTGGAAGCAAGTAGGCCGATCCCGAGCATTCGGAGTCCGCTGCTTACGGCCCCCCGCGCAGTGAAAATCGATAACAAAGCGCCTACGCCAAAAAGAGCGAGGCCGCTCAGTGAAGCGCTGGTTGCAATCGCCGTGCTACCCGAAGTTATCAAATAGGGAATGACCGGAACGATCGCTCCTGAAACAAAAGCCAAGAAAGAACTGATGGCTGCGCTCCACGGCGATCCCAACTCCGAGGGATCTATCCCCAACTCTTCCCGCGCCAGGGTATCGAGAGCTATCTTGGGATTCTCAATAATCCGACGGGCCAGGAGCGAAGCCTCTTCTTCGGGAATCCCTTTCGCCTGATAGATCAAAGAGAGCTCCTCCTCCTCTTCCTTGGGTGACATTTCGAGCTCCTGCTTTTCCATAGCGATCTGTTGCTCGAACAGTTCTCGTTGCGCCCGCACAGAAACATATTCCCCGGCACTCATTGAAAAAGCGCCTGCGAACAGACCTGCCACGCCGGCAAGTAGAATATATTCCGGTCCGGCCTCCGCTCCCGCAAAACCCATCACCAAACTGAAATTGGAGACCAAACCGTCGTTGACCCCGAACACAGCGGCACGCAGGCTGCCACCGCGCGACCTGAAGTGCCAGCGCTCCCGGCCCATGATCGCTTCCTGGCCGGTAACATCGACTTCCAAAGCTCTCAAAGTCCGGCTATGCGCTCTCTCCTCCGCCGGAATCCCCTCAGCCTCCGGCTGCTCCAAATAGCCCGCTTGATCTTTGGCCTCAAAACTACTCACGATCGGCAGGACCTTTTGAGTGCCGAACGCCCGTGCAAGCCAACCCAGAACGAGGACTCGCACGGTGCGCCGGTACTCAGGAACCGCCTCACCTGCGGTTTTGAGAAGTCCGGCCCAACGATTGGCATGGCGCTCCTCTGCGCGACCCAGTTTTTCAAAAATCGCAGCTCGCTTTTCGTCTCTCTCCGCCCCTGCCAAAGCTCGGTACAAAGCGATACCGTCCATCTCGTTGAGATAGTTCGCCCTATAGCGGTCGAAATCCGCCTTAGTCAGCTTCGATCCTGAGGTCATTTCTGCGAAACTCCTCCGCCTTTCTCATACCTCATAAATCCCGCGAAGAAAATGGCTGTTTGTGCCGTCCTCTTCACCGCTTCATGTTTGTGGCACATCAATCGGCCTCTCGTGTCCGTCTCTAAACCAATCCCATTACTTCCTTTTCATTCCGCTCTCAACTCCTCCAACGGTTTTATCGGAGCAGCATGGGCTGCAAACAAATAACCCCTTGGAGTCGGGATGATACGGCAGCCCGTCCCATTTTTTTTGCCGAGTGGAAGTAGTGTAAGGAAATGGGGTTTAGATCCGGCTCGCCACCTGCCAGGCTACAAAGTAGAGCGGGTTCTGCCGTTCACGGGAATGCATCACACGATGTACTCGGTGGAATTGAAAAACTCAGAAGGCGAACTCCCCTCCTTTCATATCAACCCGTTCAGTTATATCATGCCCTTCAGCGGTCCCTGGGGGCGCGGCTCCTGAAACCTGTGCGCCTGACCACGATCCCTGGGCTAGACAGCCCTGGGATCGTTGAATTTTCGCCCAACGGAATAAAGACAACAGAAAGAGGAAACTATGCAGAAAACACTCGCGCGTGGCGCATTTATCTATTTTATCGTTCTTATCTTGGCCGCTTTCCTGTTCACCCTTACCCTGAGCACGCACCTGCACCCGACTTTAATCACTTTGAGCCCCCACGAGAGCAACGCAGCCCAAGTCCCTGCCGGCGGCTCGGCGACGCAATACGGCCTGCCGGATTTTGTCGGCCTGGCGAAACAGCTCAGCCCTATCGTAGTCAACATTTCGACGACGCAGGTAACAAAAAGGAGGCCGATGCCGCCGAGTCCTTTCGGCGAGGAGGATCCCTTCAGCGAATTCCAGAGGAGGTTTTTCGGGGGTCCGTTGCGTCCGCGGCCCTTCCAGCAGAAAAGCCTGGGATCAGGCTTTATCATCGACCGCGATGGCTTCATCCTGACCAATCATCACGTGGTGAAAGATGCCGACAAGATCGTCGTGCGGCTTTCCGACGAGACGGAGTTTGAAGCGAAGGTGGTGGGCAACGACCCGAAAACGGACATCGCCGTCATCAAAATAGATGCCGACAGGGAACTGCCGACGGCTCCGTTGGGAGATTCCGACCGCCTTGAGGTCGGAGAGTGGGTCCTAGCGATAGGTAATCCTTTCGGTTTGGACCGAAGCGTCACCGCAGGCATCGTAAGCGCGAAGGACAGGCTGATCGGGGCCGGCCCTTATGACGCTTTCATCCAAACCGATGCCTCCATCAATCCGGGTAATTCCGGAGGCCCTCTGATCAATTTGCAGGGAGAGGTAGTAGGAATCAATACTGCCATTTTCAGCAGGACAGGAGGCAATATAGGAATCGGCTTTGCCATTCCCATCAACCTGGTCAAGACCCTCTTGCCACAACTCAAAACAAAGGGAAAAGTAACGAGAGGCTGGTTAGGGGTTCTGATCCAAAATGTGGACCCAACCATTGCCGAGTCCCTCGGGATGAAAAAAGCGCGCGGTGCCCTGGTAGCAAACGTCTCCAAGGATAGCCCCGCAGAACGAGCCGGAGTCCAAGCAGGCGACATCATCACCGAGTTCGACGGCACGGAAATTAAGAGGTCTAATGATCTTCCGATTCTTGTCGCGCGCACGCCGCTCAACAAGACCGTGCGGATAAAGGTATGGCGGGATAACAGAGAAGTAACTCTGAATGTGACGGTGGGGAAATTGAAGGAGGAAGAGGTCGCGGCACCCTCCGGAGAGCTCTCCCGATTCGGCTTGACAGTACAAGAAGTGACACCGCAGATTGCCGAGAGTCTGGGGCTGGAACGCGTGGAAGGCGTGGTCATCTCCGCGGTAGAGCGAGGAAGCCCCGGAGATGAAGCCGCCCTGCGCCGCGGAGACGTGATCCTCGAGGTGGGCCGCAGGTCGATCCGCACGCTGGAAGCCTTCCGTCAAGCCATTGAGGAGGCTCCAAAAGACAAAGGATTATTGTTTCTTGTGCGTCGAGGTGAGACAACCTTTTTCCGTGCCCTAAAACCTAGGCAGTAATCGCCTTATTCGTGTTTTTGGCTCGTGATCGTGTTCGTCTCCACCTCCTCAAACGAGCACGGATGTCTGTATGAAGAGACCGTAGCCCGCACTCTCATTCTTTATCCTTTTGCCTTCGTCCTTACCGATTCCAGGGCACGAATTACGCCTTCTTTCTCTGCGACGCCAGCTTCTCGCCGATCTCAAAATGGCGTCCCTGCACGGCAAGCCGCGCCTCTTCGTCCAGCTCCTCATCCCACTGTCCCAGCGAATAGCCATACCACGGCATCTCCGGCCTCAGCTTCGGCAAGCCCAGTTCCTCCCATAGCTCCCGGGCTCGCTCCATGTACTCGCGCTTGGGCAGCGAGATCGGCGGAAAAGGCTCTGTCTGGATCGCGTTGCACAGCATGGCGGATTCATCGGCGGGGAGATGATACGAGACCACATCCGTGCCGTGCAGCTCATCTTTATAGAGAAACGGCGGTGCGTGTCCTTTCTCCATTCCCGGAACGATGTGCACATCGCGGTGCGGCTTCATGCGGTAACACATGGCCCAGAAGACCGCAGCCTCGTTCGAGGGGTCGATGTCTTCGTCCACCGCGACGACGATTTTTCCCACGCCCGGATGAAACGAACAAGCCGCGTGCAGGGCCCGCCAGACCTCGGCCTCGTTAGGCCGCCGCATCTGGATAATAACGAGTTTGTAGGTATTCGTCAGGGGCTCGTGCATCTCCACGCGAAGCATGCTCTGGATGCGGCACTCGTCGCGTAGGTGCACCAGCATCAGCCGGTCATAACCGATTTTTCTAATGCACGATGACTCGCTCGGGGTGACCTGGCTGATCCACGAGACATAGACCGCGTTCCTGCGATGCGTAATAGCGCTTACTTCCATGAAGGGGTTATACTGCCGCGGGTGCATGTAGCCGTGCGATTCGCCGAAAGGGCCCTCAGGCTCGATCCACTCAGTATTCAAATGTCCTTCAATCACGATTTCCGCATCCGCCGGCACAAACAGGTCTACGGTCTTGCACTTGACCACAGGAATCGGCTCGCCCGCCAATCCGCCCGCAACTCCCATTTCATCCAATCCGTAGGGTACTTTCTGCACAGAAACGTACGAGACGATCGGCGGCGCGCCCAAGACCAAAGCTGCCGCTAGAGGTTCGCCCTTGGCCTGCGCCTTTTTCCAATGAAGGTAGATATCCTGCCCCAACCCCGAAGGAAACACGCCGATACGCGTGCGCGCCTTGATCTGCCCCCGGTAATTTCCCACGTTCTGGATCCCGGTTTCCGGGTCTTTCGTGATCCAGTGCGAGCAAGTCGTGTACGGCCCGTTATCGAAACCCGGCGTCGAGATCGGCACCGGGAATTCCTCCAGCCCCATGCCTTCGCGACGCAAATCATCGCCGAGGTGCACCTCCTCCTGGCAGACCGCGTTGCTCACCAACTTGGGCGCTATCGGCTGCGATAGGGCATTCTTCCATTTCTGGTCCATCTCTTCGACCGTCTTACAACCCATCCCAAGAAAATAGATGGCCCGGTTGCCCGCGAGCGCACCCACGACCACCGGAAATTTGTAGCGGCGGCCCTTGGCATCGGTAACATTTTCGAACAGCCACGCCTTGCGGTCCTCTTCGCGAATGCCCCCGCGGTACTGCCAGCGAACTAGCGGATGCAGCTCGGTATCTTTGTTGATGAGCCGGTTGATACGGCGAAGATGGCCGGACTCTTCGAGCTTTCTAAGATGATCGTGTAGATCGGAATAAGCCATTGTTTGTCTTTCTCCTTTTCTAAATCAAGTTATCTCGAACACGCGGTTTGAATTCCCGTGTTCGACAAAGGGGAGAGCTGCCGCTTCTCCCCTTTGTATACCCCACCTGCTTGGTGCCCGCATCAAGAGGCGGGGTTACAATTGAAAAAGATGGGGTAAATAATACGGATACGGAAGCCAATGCCGTACACGCACAAGTAA
>JAUXIP010000190.1 GCA_030620935.1 Deltaproteobacteria bacterium
GGTCGATTGTTGAAATTTGTTGATCCCCGATGAGAACTTGTGGTGGGAGTTCGACTTAGGTTTCCCTCGACCTGAGCTCGGGGCGAAGGCATAGAGCCAAGGGAACAAGGGTCGATATACGAATCACTAAGGGATGAGAGTCGCTCTAAAAAGTTCAGTAAATGCTAGATCTGATTTCCTGTCTATAGTTTTCAGAATAATCTTTCTCGCATAAAATCGCCCCCGCTTTTAAAAGGGAGATCATATGAATTTTGAAGGGGAAATTGATCTCGAGGTTCCGATAGAGAAGGCGTGGGATTTCCTGATCGATATCAACCGGTTTTCCTCTTGTTTGCCGGGATTAGAACAAGTGAAGCAAATCGATGATAAGACATTTGACGGTGTTCTCAGCGCTACGGTCGGACCCATCTCGGGGGAATTTTCGTTTCGTGCGACCATTGTTGAAAGTTATCCTCCTCGGAAGATGGTGGTCCGAACGGAAGGGATGGACTCGGTAACGAAAAGTACGGTGAACTCCGACATGGCCGTGGATCTGCGGGAATTATCCGAGAACCATACGCGGTTAAACTACCATGTCGATGTACAGATCGAGGGGCGGCTCGCGATTCTTGGCGATATGATTTTGCGGGCGACGTCGACACTCATTTTAGAGGAATTCGCTCGGCGGTTGCATCGGGGACTTGGCGATAAGGTCGAAGGGGTGCTTTGAAACGGGAGAAACGTCGCTATGGCGGTTCGATATGATGTTATCATTGTTGGCGGAGGGTCGGCGGGATGCGTGGCCGCGACGCGTCTAACCGAAGACCCCAACCGGAACGTATTACTGCTTGAGGCCGGGCCGGATCCTTGGCCGCTCCCTGATCTCGTGGCCGATGCGTCAAAGCAGACACGGCTTCTGTTGGAGTCGGATTTCTTACGCATGTATCCCAGTGAGCGGCATGTGGATGGGAGTGCCTACTTCGCTCTTTCAGGAAAGATCATGGGCGGCGGGTCATCCGTCAACGTCATGTCGGTGCTTCGCCCCATGAAGGCCGATTTGGACAATTGGGCGAAGCTCGGGAATCCGGAGTGGTCCTATGAAAAATGTTTGCCGGTGATGAAGCGAATCGAATCGGATCAGGATTTTCCCGATAGTCCGATCCACGGCAATAGAGGACCGCTATACGTCAAGCGCCATTTTACCCTCGACATGCCTGCGTCCCCGCCGGTACAAGCCTTCATGGCCAGCGCTTATGCTATGGGATTGCCGAAATGTCCGGATCTCAATGCCCCTGAGCCGTACGGTGTTTGCGCGTCGCCTTACAATATCAAAGACGGCAAGCGTCAATCGACCGTGGTAGCCTATTTGAATCGTGCGCGAAACCGACCGAACCTGACCATAGTGGCACAGGCTCAGGTGTACTCGCTTCAATGGTCGGGAAAGCGGGCAGAAGGAGTCCGCTACGAAAAGGAGGGTCAGGTACACGCGGTGTTGGGCGACCAAATTGCGCTCAGCGCCGGTGTCTACCATTCCCCGCAGCTACTCATGCTTTCCGGAGTCGGGCCGGCTTCTCAGTTAAAGATGCACAGAATACCGATAGTTCATGAGCTACAAGGCATCGGGGAGAACTACCACGACCATCCCGTGGTCTATATGACCTATGAGGGGCCGAAGGAGTCGAAGGAAGATTGGGTGGTGCCGCGTTTCCGGCTAATCACGAAACAGAACCCCATTGATGACTGTCCAAATTTCCATATCGTCATGCGGCCCCCCACGGAAGTGGCCGGGATCAAGCGCATGATGCCGGTTTCCGCGCACTTGATCGAACAACGAAATCGCGGTCGGATTTATCTCAAGAGCAAAGACCCCGATGAACTTCCTGGAGTTGACTCCCAAATGTTGGAACATCCTGAAGATCTCAAGGCGATGGTAGAAGCCATGCAATTTATCGATGAGCTGGTACACAATGGACCGGCGAGAGAATTTTACGGCTCGCTAATTCAACCGGGGGCCAAGGGAGACTGGGCCAAGTTTGCACGCTCGACGTACGATAGCTATCACCACGGCGTCGGAACTTGCATGATGGGACCGGCATCGAACCCTATGGCGGTAGTCGACGAGAAGCTTCGTGTCCACGGCATGCAGAATCTATGGGTTGGCGACGCATCGATCATGCCGACGGTGACTCACGCCAATACGAACCTAACCTCAATCATGATCGGCGAGCGGTTGTCGGACCTAATCAAGGAGTTGGACTAGGGTTAAGTCGAAGATATTTGTATCGATCGGATGAGCGAACAACCACGTTACGGACACGAAGTCCCTGGAGCACATTGAGCGGCACTTCTACCCCTGCATCGCCCCTCGACCATACCTTGCGATAGAAGTCAGCGAGTCCTTGTACCGCCTCTCCCGCAACCCCGACGATCATATCGCCGGGCTGGATCCCTGCTTGGTCTGCGGGACCTCCGGACGAAACCCGCTGGACCAGAATCCGCCCGCCAACATCCTGACTGAACATTCCAAGCCAAGGACGTGGGGGCTTGGAGGATCGACCTTTTACAATGAGATCCGCTAGAATTGGCTTGAGTCGGTTGATGGGAACAAACTTGTTGCTCGGTACCTGGCCGTGATCGGGCAGCACGTCGTTGACGAACAGAGACCCAATGCCTAAGAGTCGTCCACCGCGCCCGATCAGGGCGGCCCCGCCAAAGTTGGGAAGAGGGGGAGCGGCGAAAATAGCGTTCTCAAGTAGGTATTCCCAGTAGCCCGCGAAGTCCCTGCGAGAGATAACCAACGCCCCCTGCACTGCCTCGGCCTCCCCGCGACTGACCATAAGCACCTCATCCCGCTCTCCGATCGTCGTGGAGTCACCTAACTCCATTGGTCTAACTCCTAGAGGCTCGGTTGCCCGTAAGAGGCCAAAGCCAGTATCGTGATCGTACGCGATAATCTTTGCCTTGACAGGCTTGCCACCAGGAGCCATCACCTCGGCGCTCATCGCTTCGAGAATCAGATAGCCTATGGTAACAACGAGGCCGTTGGAATCGATCACAACCCCGCTCCCTGCTCGCTCGGTCCCGAGAGAGCCGGCCGTGCGGGCAGTAGCAGGGATATCGGAACGGACCTTTACTACGGCCGCCAGTATTTCGTTCGCGGGCTCCGCAGCGTAAACGAATGAACCGAGAACAATGAAGATAGCAACAACAACGATCAGTGAGATGGAAGATGCTCGACAAGTTGATCTGCGGATTTTGATCCTCGTCCCGGAAGTCGGTTTCATAATAACATCTCCTGACTTGCCGTTGATAAATCGTTCGTCCTCAAACCCACTCCCTCAACTCACTATTTCTTCTATCACCATCTTTCCGAGGTGAGAAGTTCTCTATTGATCGGCTACAGTCGATGGTGTTGGAGTTTACCATTGAATTTTGCAAGTGACAGGATAGCTAGAGGTATAGTATAGAAGATTTTGACGAAAGTGTGGCCCATAGGATTAGAGGTTGGTTCATTCGGACCAGGAGTTAGGAGGTAAAAGCATGCCCTTACTGGATCATGTGGGAGTGAAAGTTACTGATCTTGATCGCTCGATCAAATTCTACACCGAACTATTTGGCTTTGAGATGGTCGATCGCAGAATGCTGGGTAGTAGCAAGGTTGAAGCGGCCGCCCTTAAGGTGGGCGACAGCCTGGTTTTTCTATTACACAACGCCGAGTTCAAGGCGCGCAGTGGGGAGGAACACGGAGGTGTCGATCATTTCTGCCTGACGTTCAATAACAACGAGTTTGAAGCGATACGGAATCGAATGGAAAAAATGAATGTCAAGCTTGAAGGGGCCCTGCAGCCTCGCACCGGCGCGACCGGCCGGAGTCCATCTCAATACATCCTTGATCCCGATAACAACCAGATTGAAGTAAAGACGGGCCTGGGAGAGCATGGATCTTGATCTCCAAAATTCGGAAAACTCGGTAGGAAGAAAAGATGGCTAGGTTCTCTTTTTTTAGGCAGCCATTATGGCCCCACTTAAGAAGCCAAGACAAAACTCATGAACCGCAAATGGACGAGCAAGACGTAATAATAAACCATGAAAACGAAAATAAGGGCAATAACCGCAACAGGACGCCTTCGCCGTCTCCAGAGAAGGAACGAGCCCAGGGAAACCAAGGATATTTTCACCACCACGAATAGAACAGGGTCCTCACTCACCAAATTCTGAAGAAGGACGTTGGTCTCCTTTGCCAGCCCCGTCGATACCCAGAACAGCGTAAAAACGGCATCCAGGAGGTTTAGGATTTGAAGGGCCTTGACGATCCCGCCCAGCCAGTGGAATTCCCTAGGGTGCCCCACAGAGAGGGGTGTGCTCCTCTGTCCAATTATAAATTCTTTCCCAGACATCATAATCGCTAAAAACTCTTGCTGATCGAATCGACAAATCCTTTACGTGCCGGATGCCGGCCAAACCAGAAGCTCAAATACCCTAACAACAAGATGAACCGCATATTCTGTCCCATCAGCAACCCATGGACTAACCCGTTTACTGGGTTTCAGCCTATGCAGTTGGCATAGATAATTGAAACAAGTACAAATTGCGTGCCGATTTCTCCAGCACAGAATATTTTTTATAATCAACAAGTTAGACAAATCTCCCTCCACTGTCTTATCGAGCGATTGCCGCATAAATTCCCGAAAACCTTTTCCTGCCCGAATATGGTGAGAATTTCTCCGAAAAGGGGAGAACTTTGGGAATCTACCTCAAAGGTGAAACCAGGGGTAACGTTAATGAGCTGAGACAGTCTTAAAGCAGTAGACCTTTTATTTAAAAAACTCCTTCACGGAAAAGCAAAATCCCCTTTTCTGCCAACTCTTAGAAAACATCTCACGTAAAGTCCTGATGGATTAAAAGGACATCATACCTTTATCTGCAGCGACAGGATGATTGAGAAATTAATTCGCAAATAGGCTCTAAGTAAGACTCATTTAAAGCGTCGTTTAATTGCGTCTTGAGATGAAATCCTCCAGAATCACGTGCAATTACATCTAGATAGCTCTCGTCCTTTTCGTCAAAAGATAGCTGCCGGTGGTGAAGGTAATGGAGCAAAGCCCCCA
>JAUXIP010000073.1 GCA_030620935.1 Deltaproteobacteria bacterium
CACCGCCGGTGGTAAAAACAAAATCGAATTGTTGGGAAAAGGCGAACGCTTCTTTGCCGATCAATTCAATTTCATCCGGGATGACCGAGATGCGTCGCACATCAACACCCAATGCACGGAGTTCGCGGCAGAGAAACCGGGAATTAGTATCATCCGTTTTCCCTGAAAGGACCTCATTGCCGATAATGATGATGCCTGCGGTTTTAGACATGAGCAGCCTGCAAGCGGAGTTTTCCAGCACTTTGCTAGTGTATACCGAACTCTCCATCCCTCGCCACCAACTAGGGGAGATCGACGAAGCCTGCTATTTTATAGGTGTCGAATTCGCTACAGATTTAAAAGTAATGGCATTTGGGGTTGGAGCAGATGAGGCTACACTTCTGATCAACGAGCTTCGAGCCGCACACAGGACAGAATTCCCACCAGTTCTCTTGTTGCCCTTGGGGTGTTTCAGATTGCGTCCTCAATGTTTTCATTTAAAGAGTCTGCTGGCATTTGCTCCCAGAAGTTTTTTCTTGACCTGGGCGGTGGTCCTCGCCTTTCGGATAATCCCGACCGAGTTTTTAAGCAGATCGATTGTCGGAAAGTCGCTTCCCATGAGGACTTGGTTTTCTCCCATCATATGGACGGCAAAGCGAATCTCTTCCGGTTTCCAAAATGGAGGGGCGGTGTCGATGAAGATGCGTTTCTTGTACTTGTCAAAAAATCCCTTGGGGCGCTTATCCCAAAAAGAGGGATTGAGGCGGTTCTTCAGGGCGAAGAAAGCGCCTCCCATGTGGGAGAAGACAAAGCGGAGCTTGGGAAAGCGATCCAAAGTGCCGCTCAACATCAAACGGGCTATGTTGATGGTAGTATCGAAGGCGCGCCCCAGGTTTCTTGTCAGGTTATATTCTTCCATGCCGTGCGGATGGATCAGGGGGATCTCCGAGGCAGGATGGACCACGATCGGGATGTCGAGATCGCAGACGGTTTTATAGAAAGGGTGAAACAGCTCGTCGTCCAGGAGGACGCCCTGTACATGAGTGTTGATAGCTGCCCCTTTAAATCCGAGATTTGAAACTGCGCGTCTAAGCTCTTTGAGCCCCTCGGCTTCAAGCGGAGGGACATGGGCGAGCGGGATGATGCGTCCCGAGTATCGCGCCGCAACCTCCGCCATCCGGTCGTTGATGAAGCGAGTGGTCTTAAGATCCATCCAGTCGAGCCAGACTCCGACATGGAGGACCGCCTGATCCACCCCGGCTTTGTCCATGGCTTTGATCTGATCCTCGATGCGCGAGGTCATCTTCGGGGGAGCAAAGAGTTGAACCCCGGCACGCCGGATGCGAAAGCGGTCCGGCTCATGGACCACCTCTTCATCCTGGCGCACGTAAAGTTCCGGACGGAGGTAGTGCTCTTCCGGCATCCAGTGGTGATGCACGTCGATAATGGGACTCTTTCCCTTCATGCCAACTCTTCTATTCGAAATCCCTTAAGTTAACAAGGAGTTTTTTCACTATTCGCGGCCATTGGACTTCCAAAAATTCCCGTACTATAGACTTGGAGAGACATGTCTGAAGTTGTTATCCGTATCGAGAATTTAAAAAAGAGCTACGGCGCTATCGTCGCGCTCGACGGCATCTCTCTAGAAGTCGAGAGAGGAAAGATATTCGGTCTTTTGGGGCCCAATGGAGCGGGCAAAACGACCGCAGTGAAAATCATGACCACCCTGGTCCGGCCTGATCAAGGAAAGATCGAGATTGCAGGAGCCGACCTCTTGACCGATCCCGATAAAGTGCGTGGTCTCATCGGCTATGTTCCGCAGGAGCTCACGGTGGATCCTTATCTCACTGCGAGAGTACACATATGCTACTATGCCGACCTTTTTCATCTTCCCGCTGCTATCCGAGAGTCAAGGATGCGGGAGCTCCTGACTTTGGTAGGCTTGGCGGGGCATGAGGATCGTCGAGTCAAACATTTTTCCGGCGGCATGAAGAAAAAGCTCGATCTCATTTGCGGCCTTATCCATCGACCGCCCGTGATCTTTTTCGATGAACCCTCTCTGGGGTTGGATGTTCAGGTGCGCCGGGAAGTTTGGAATTACATTCTAAGACTCAAAGGACAGGGGACCACCATTTTTCTCTGCACCAATTATATGGATGAGGCGGAGCGCCTCTGCGATAGTGTCGCGATCATCGACCGGGGCAAGATCGCTGCGGTGGGAACTCCGGAAGCGCTGAGAAGCCAACTCAAGAGAGATGTCATTTCAGTGCAGTTTGCCGGTCCCAACGAACGTCACCGCGAATGGCTGGAGGCGCTTGAAAACGCCGTTGCTCAGTTGGGAATGGTTCGGGGAACCTCGAAGGAGGGCACACAAATCAAAGTCTACGTCGACAGCAACGAGACCGCCCTGCCGCGGATTCTTCAATCCGCCACCAGCTTGTCCATCCCCATTCACTCGATTACTTACAGCCGGCCTGGCCTCGACGAGGTGTTTCTCCACCATACGGGACACCCCCTCGCTGAAGAAGAGGAAAGCAACATTGCTTGACTTTGCTCAGGAGACCAAGGCCCAACTGGTTCGTTGGTTGATCCACCTGGCGCGGGAGCCTTTCAATCTGGCCTTTAATTTGCTCAACCCGCTGATTCTTTTTATCTTCATGGGCAGTGCCTTTCAAAGTCTTGTTCGGGAGGCTGCCGGTGGCGATTATCGCACCTATCTTTTGCCTGGGATTTTGGCGCTCACGACTTTCGGCAACAGCATGGCCGGCGGTATCCCTCTTCTCTTCGATAAGGAGAATGGGTTTCTTCTGCGTCTGATGACCGCGCCGATCTCGCGAGGTTCCATTCTCGTCGGACGCTTTCTCGCGGTCAACATCAGTACCATGGTCCAGTGTCTCATTATCTTGATCTTGGCTCTGCTCTTTGGCATTCGTATCGCAACCGGACTTGGCGGAGTGGTAACACTCCTCCTCATTAGCTTGCTATTGGGCTTCGGGGTGACGGTGATTTCGCTGGTTCTTGCCTTCGTGGTGAAAAATCACGGCGACTTTTTTGCGATTTTAGGCCTTACGGTCCTTCCTATCACTTTCCTTTCCACCGCCTTCGTTCCCCTGGATGCCCTGCCTGTTTGGATGCGTTATCTTGCCCAGGTCAACCCGATGACCTACGCCATTGATGGAATGCGGTCTTTGATATTTCCCGGGTGGGACGGATTGTTTCTCGTCCGGATGGCGGTGGTACTAGTGGTCTTTGACGGGGCTATGTTTTGGCTCGGAGGTAGAATTCTGAAACGGCACTTGGCTTGATTCTTCCGTAGCTCCCACCGAATGACGCCAAGAGAGAGGTTTAAGCTGCCTGCGTGAGAGTTCCCCCGGCATTACGCCACCGCGATTTTCGTCTGCTCGTCACTGGTTACGTCCCTGGCCACACTGGTGAATACATCCAGCAAGTGGTCCAGAATTGGCTCGTGTGGGAGTTGACGCACTCGGCCTTTTATCTCGGGTTGATCGGCTTTTGTCAATTTGCTCCCCGATTTGTCTTCAGTCCTTTGGGCGGAGTCATCGCCGACCGCGTCGACCGCCGCAAGCTCCTGATTCTGACGCAGGTTTTGCAGGTCGTTCAAACCGGCATCTTCGCATTCTTGGTCTTCGCCGGGTGGATTCAGTTTTGGCACATCGCCCTTCTGGTTATTTTTCTCGCCATCGTAAACTCGGTCAACAGCACAGCAACGCAGGTGCTGGTTTGTTCCACCGTACCGCAAGAATCGGTGATGAGCGCCTTAGCGCTCAATTCCGCGTCTCACAATCTCACGAAAATCGTCGGACCATCGCTTGGGGGAGTTTTGATTGCCCTGATCGGATCCGGGAACTGCTTACTCATCCACTTGTTCACTATCTTTTTCATGCTGGGGGCTCTTCTGTTGATGCGTGGGCCGTCCTTTACGCCTCCAGGGGTTCGAGGACAATGGTTAAAGGATGTTGCAGAGGGACTCTCATACGCGCGCCACAACCGGCGGCTTTTGAGCACTCTCCTCATTACCTACTCGAACGGTTTTTTTGGGATTTCCTATCTGCCGTTTCTGCCGTTCTTTGCCGAAGAGGTATTGCATGTAGGTGCCTCGGGGTACGGCTTTCTGATGGCAGCGCCGGGGGTCGGTGCGGTCATCATGAGCGTTTCCCTGTCGATTCACGCGCGGGTCCGGAGGATGAGATACCTCTTGGTTGCGAGCAGTTTGCTCTATGCCGCGTCAATATTTCTCTTTTCGATTTCCCGCATTATGGTTCTTTCCCTTATTCTCCTTGCTGTAGTGGGCTCCATGCAGATGAGCTATCGGGTTTTGGCACGGGCTATCGTTCAGGAAGAATCCCCACCTGCTTTATTGGGCCGTATGATGAGCCTTTTCTTTTTGGATCGAGGTTTCGGCTCCTTGGGTTCGGTTGCAATTGGAACCCTGGCCGCGTTGATTACGGTCTCACCGGCAGTCGCCCTGAGCGCGGCCCTCTGCGGCGTGAGCGCATGGGTAGTCCCACGGCTCTATACTCGAAGAGACGCAGGCAGCTAAAATTTCAACCGGCCTGCGGAGGCGTACTTTCCTAGTTTCGACTTTCACGTTAACTCGAAACCCAGAACTCCGAACCTCAAACTGCGAAAGCGCAGAAGGGCTTTTTCAACAGTTTGCCTTTGATTGACCCCGAACTTACGTTATAATTTGCCCCAGTTTTTGGTGTGTGAGTCTAAGCATGAGCGATCTTGCAATCATCGTGCTCGCGGCGGGTTTGGGAAAACGGATGAAGTCCGACCTGCCTAAGGTTCTTCACCCATTGGGTGGGAAGCCGCTCCTTCTTCATGTTCTCTCAAAGGCTAAAAGTTTAGAGCCCAAAACCATATCCGTGGTTGTCGGTCATGGCGCCGAGAAGGCCAAGCGAGTTTGCGACATCGAGGGGATCAGCTGGGTCCTACAACCGGAGCAGCTTGGCACCGGCCACGCAGTAGCCTGTACGAAAGACCTGTTGCAGGATTTTTCCGGAGAGCTGCTGATTCTCAGCGGCGATGTTCCATTCATCTCGCAGAAAACTTTACGAGGTCTTTTGGGCTGCCACCGGGAATACGGTCTTGAGCTGACCCTCTTAACGACCGTTGTCGATCAGCCTTCCGGTTATGGAAGAATCCTGCGCGATGGCAGCAAAGAGATTGTCGGCGTCGTGGAAGAGCGGGACGCTTCCAAGGCGCAAAAAAGAATCAAGGAAATCAACGCCGGGATCTATATGGTCAGGTCTGGTTTTTTGTTTCCCGCGCTGAACCGATTGACAAACCTCAACAAACAGGGCGAGTATTACTTGCCCGACATTATCAAAGCGGCGTTGAAAGAAGGGAGAAAGATCGGAGCGTTTCAAGTAAAGGATGGACTGGAAATCTTGGGTGTGAATACGAGAGAGGAGCTTGCGATTATGGAAAAGACGCTGCAAGAAAGAATCAATCGGAAATGGATGGAGGCAGGGGTGACATTGAAAGATCCCCACACGACCTACATTGAGGATGGAGTCGTGGTCGGAAAAGATACGATCATCGGGCCCAATACCCATCTCTTAGGACGAACGGTTGTCGGAGAACGTTGCCGCATCGACGGGAGCGCCTATGTGACGGATGGAGATTTGGGCGATGAAGTCCATCTAAGATTCTCGGTCGTGCTGACGAGTTGCCGGATCGATAGCGGTGCCATCGTAGGCCCCTTCGCGCATCTTCGGCCAGGGACCACGCTCGGCCGCAATGTCCATATCGGAAATTTCGTCGAGACCAAGGAGGCCAAGATCGGCGAGGGAACGAAGGCCAACCATCTCACCTATCTGGGCGATGTGACGGTAGGGCGGGAGGCGAACATAGGCGCCGGCACCATCACCTGCAACTATGACGGCTTCAAAAAATACCGAACCCGGATCGGCGACCGCGTCCAGGTGGGAAGCGACACGACGTTGGTTGCCCCTATTTCCCTTGCCGACGATGTGTATGTCGCTACCGCAACCACGGTCCGACATGACGTGCCCGCCGGCGCGCTGGTTTACAACGAGCGGCAAGAGCGAGTCAGAGAAGGCTGGACCGAGCAAAAACGGAAGAAGATGAAACGCGAATGAGAGGCGAGGGGCGGCTTTCGGAGGAATGTTCATTATTTGAGGTCACAGTTGTGTGATGAAAGCCCCACCCGCTCTCCGAGCCCGCGCAATAGGTCGCTGCTTAATTCCACCGACGGAGTCGGATGCGCGGGCTCTTCGACCGGGCGGCGGCTTTCCTGTCGAGGTCGAGGGGTGCAAGTGTGAGGGTTGCGGACGTCCGATTGGGGAGGTTCGACTCATGGTAGTGACCCATCGGCCGCAACCCGAAGGCTTGCGCCCTGAGGGCTCGCTTTGGAACGAATAACGAGCAACAATCATGTGTGGGATTGTCGGATATATCGGTAACCGCGAAGCGGCTCCGCTGATCTTGGAGAGTCTAAAAAAGCTCGAGTATCGGGGCTACGACTCGGCGGGGATCGCCGTTGTGAGCGACGGTCGGGCGGTTATCCGACGTTGCGAAGGAAAGTTGAAAAATCTCGAAGAAGCGCTGTTCCAAAGCCCTGTAGATGGAAGAGTAGGGATCGGTCATACGCGTTGGGCGACGCACGGCCGGCCCTCCGAGACCAATGCCCATCCCCATCGCGTCGGAGACATCGTCGTGGTCCATAACGGCATTATCGAAAACTATCTGGAGCTCAAAGAGCACCTGCGTAAGAGAGGGGCCCGGTTTGCCTCGGAGACGGACACGGAGATCGTAGCTCATCTTGTCGATGAGAAAATCCAAAAAGGAGCGGATTTTCTTGCCGCAGTGCGCCGGAGCCTTAGAGAGGTTCAGGGCTCTTATGCCTTGTTGTTTCTTCATCAACGAGACCCGGAGCGGTTGATAGTGGCGAAAAATTCCACCCCTATCGTGGTCGGATGGGGAAAGGGAGAGACCTTTGTGGCCTCCGATATTCCTGCCCTTCTGGATTACACCCGCAAGATCACCTTTCTAGAGGACGGCGAGGTGGGTGAGGTGACGGCAAAAGGTGTTCGTATCATGAACGGAAAGGGAAAAACGATCAATCGGCCCTTCAAGGAGATCACTTGGGATGCCGTTGCCGCTCGCAAGGGCGGATACCGCCACTTTATGCTCAAAGAGATCCACGACCAACCTCGGGCCCTGGCCGATACTTTCCGGGGACGGATCTCGCTCAAAGAAGGCAATGTTTCTTTGGAGGGAGTCGAGCTGAAACCGAGTGAGGCAAAAAGGATCGAGCGGATTCATCTGGTGGCGTGCGGCACCGCTTGGCATGCCGCCCTGGTAGGAAAGTTCATGCTGGAAGAGATTGCCCACATTCCCGTGGAGGTGGACTATGGATCCGAGTTTCGCTATCGAGCGCCTCTGATCAACGCTCGCTCCCTTCTCCTTCTCGTCAGCCAATCGGGCGAGACGGCGGACACCCTTGCAGCAATAGATGTGGCGCGAAGGAAAAAGACCAAAGTCATCTCAATCTGCAACGTGGTCGATTCCTCCTTGGCGCGCAAGTCGGACGGAGTCTTTTATACCCATGCCGGACCGGAGATCAGCGTGGCGAGCACCAAGGCTTTCACCACTCAGCTTACCGCCCTCTATCTTCTCTCCATCGGCCTGGGACGTCTGAACGGTCGCCTCAAGAAAGCCGAAGCCCAGAGGCTGTTAGAAGATTTGATGCATCGACCCCGCTGGGTGGAGCAAGCCTTGGAACTTGAGCCGGCCGTGGAAGAATTGGCCAAGGAACTGGGCGACGCTTCGGATTTTCTCTATCTGGGGAGAGGGATCAACTATCCGATTGCTCTTGAGGGGGCGCTCAAGCTGAAAGAAATCTCTTACATCCATGCCGAAGGATATCCTGCCGGCGAGATGAAGCATGGGCCGATAGCCTTAATCGACGAAAAAATGCCGGTGGTCGTCCTCCTGCCCAAAGATCGCTATTTTCAAAAGACGCTCGGAAATCTAAAGGAAGTAGAGTCGAGAGATGGAAAGGTTATCGTCCTGACCGATCAGGAGAACAATCCCCGCGAATTATCCGCCTACCGTACGTTGACCGTTCCTCAAAGCTCCCATTTTCTCACACCTATCGTGCTAGCGATTCCGCTCCAGCTCCTTGCCTATTCCATTGCCGTACATCGCGGAACAGACGTGGATCAGCCGCG
>JAUXIP010000139.1 GCA_030620935.1 Deltaproteobacteria bacterium
CCGATCACTTGACCAGGCTCTGTCCCTTCTTCCCCTTGGCCGACCGCAGGCACATTTTCCCCATAGATAAAGCGGTACTCTTTCACTCCCTGGATGGGGACCTTGATGATCCGGTTGCGGTCTTTACCGATGATGGACTCTTCTGCGAGGATATCCGCAATGTTTTCCCGGATAGCATCGCGCACCTTTTGGCGGTGGCGTAAACGATCCCCGGCGCTTCTGTCGCTTCGTTGGGCCGAAGAAGGGTCGTAGGAACGAAAAATGGTATCCATGACAGAAGACTTGTCGCTCGGTAAGACTCGGAAAGAAGCAACTAGGTTTCAACCGTCGCCGGGGCGTCTAAAAAGCTTCGTTTTAATCCTTCCAAAGATTGTTCGCGGCATACTTCAAAACGACATCGACGCAGTGCGAACAATAACCGCTGTCCAAAAGATTTTTCACCATCGAGTTGTACTTTTCGCCTTGTTCCTCATCGCGGGTTCTCGCCTTAGTGATGACTCGGCTCAAGTCTCGCACCGAAGTCATCAGCTTTTTTTCAATGGCCTCCTTCAAAGGCTCATAGCTTCGGTAGTCGATGGTCTCTCCCCTGCGGTTGGCTGCCCAAAGATAAGCGATCACCTCCTGGCGAAAGCCGTCCGCTGCCGAGCCGATAATGGCGATCTGTTCCTCGATAGACTTCATAAAGCCTTCGTCGGGTGAGAGCTCTTCCTTCGTGTTTCGGTCCTTGAGTTTGGTTTTATTCACGTAGGCTTCGGCATGGTCCAGGTAGTTTTGGAATAAAGCCTCTGCCTGTTCTTGATAGGAATAGACGAAAGCTCGGGTAATTTCCTTCTCGAGAATCTCGAGGTACTCTTTGTGGAGCGCATCCTGCAAGAATTCCAGGTATTGCTTTCGCGTATCGTCGGTCAAATCGGCGTCCTTGACCATATTAATAATAGCCTCGCGGACATTGATAGGGTTGATGCAGTTGCCTTCAGCATTGTCGGAAAGGGCATTGTCCAGGGCCTTCATGATAAAGCGGGTAGAGATGCCGGTCATTCCCTCCCTTTTCGCAGCCTCGCGTAGCTCTTGGAAATCTACTTTCTTGGTCCTTCCTTTCTCCACGATTTCTTCGCCGTTATAAAGCTTCAGTTTGGTCATCAGGTCGCACTTGCTGGTCGGCTCCAAGCGGGAGAGGATGGCAAACATCGATGCGGTCTCCAAAGTGTGGGGAGCGACGTGGGCGTGAAAATCCGAGTGGCGGATGATTTTCTGATAAATTTTTACTTCCTCGGAGAGTCGAAGGTTGTAGGGAACCTTGACAACGACGATCCGGTCCAAAATGGCTTCATTGGTGTGGTCGGCTTTGAACTTTTGCCACTCAGCTTCATTCGAATGGGCGACAATCACGGTATCAACATAAACTAGCCCATGTCTCCCTGGGGCCGGGATCACTTTCTCCTGTGTTGCGGTAATCATGCAATGGAGGTATTCAATCTCGTTCTTGAAGACCTCGATGAATTCTACGAGGCCGCGGTTTCCGATGTTGAGAGCGCCATTCAGTTCCAAAACTCGCGGATCGCCTTCGGAGTAAAGATCGAGTTTGGAGATATCTTCGCTGCCGATGAGAACGGAGGTGTCTTGATTGTTTGGATCGACCGGAGGAACCACGCCGATGCCGACGCGGGCTCGTTTAGAGAATTCGATGGTCCCTACCGGGAAGTCTTCATATCGCCCGTGGAACTCTTCCTTGAGACGGTAGCGGCAGACCGGGCATAGATCTCCTTCAATATGCCCGCCGAGCATCTTTTCAAATTCCTTACGCAGGTGGCGGGGGATCAGATGAAGAGGTTCTTCAAACATAGGACAGCCGTCGATCGCATACAACGGGTCGCTCCCTTCCAGGCCCCGGTGAAGTTTCTCAATGAGCGAACTTTTTCCGGAGCCCACGGGCCCCATCAGATACAGAACCTGCCGGCTTTCTTCTCCCTTGAGGGATGCGGCGTGGAAATAGCGGACAATCTGGGCGATGGTTTTTTCGATGCCGAAGACTTCATCGGCGAAAAAATCATAGACCTTAATGGATTCATCTTTATAGAGCCTCTTGATGCGAGGATCATTAGTTTCCTGGATATCACGAATGTCGGCTTTTATAATAATGTCGTAGAGGCGAGCATGGGCTAGTCTCGCGATGGAGGGATCCTTTTTGATTGTTTCGAGGTAGCCCAGGAAGCTTCCCTGCCAAGATTTTACCTTGTGTGAGTCTCGATCCTTACGGATGATGTTCTCAAAGTCCTTATGATTCATGCCAACTACTCCCCCTTTCGGAGCAGAATGCGTGTGTTAGGAAAAAATGTTCATAGATGGAAATAAACGGGAACGGGCAGGTCGTCTTTTTAACCATGAGAATGAGGAGAAAGACCTTTAGGATTCAGTTGGTCTCCTATTAACGACGAGAGGGGGAAGTGGGCCACGATAGAATCTAGATCGGAGATGAGGAGAAACTGCTCTTTGGCCTGCACGTGACCTCCTTTTTTAAATATCACGATCGGCTTTTCTCTGAGGTTGTCTCCTTCTTCGGCCTTACACAACTCTATTGAACCGCTATTTCGACTCAATGTCAAGAAACTTTGGAACCTTCGGCTGCGTTTCTTGAATACGCGTCGGCCAAGAGACAAAAGGCGTTGCCTGGCGTCGATTAAATGTGAGATACTCAGCCCCCAAGAAAATGAGGACGCTGTTGCAAAAGAGTTTACTTCTAAGCCCTGGTCCATTTTGTGCGGATCTTTTCCCAGGTGCTCCCAGCTTTCATATAATGTTCCTCAATGATGGGTGTGCAGGGCAATGATTCGATCTCTCGGACGGCTGTTTAGAGCAACCGGCTGCTCCCTGGCCGGATTGCGTGCTGCCTTCCGCTACGAGGTGGCTTTCCGGCTGGAGATCCTAGTCCTCATGTTCGTTATACCAACCGGGATTTGGTTGGGGGAGGATGGTATCACGCGCGCCCTGCTGATCGGGAGCTGGCTTTTAGTCATCGTGGTGGAATTAATCAATTCGGCTATCGAAGCGGTCGTCGACCGCATCGGGTTGGAACGGCATGAGCTCGCGGGGCGAGCTAAAGACTTGGGATCCGCGGCTGTGTTGTGTGCTATTGTGCTGTTCCTTGTCGTGTGGGTACTGGTCCTTGTCGGCCAATAATCGGATCGGCAAGTCGCAAAGGCGGGGTCGGTTTTGGATCGACCATCTCTCCTTGACTTTCCTTCGCTCAGGGGATATAAAATTCCTAAGCCTTTTAACTCAGTCCAGTGAGACCGGGAAGGGTTTTATGGGAATTAAGCAGAAAATAGTTGTCTATGTTCGAAGACCTCCTCGGTAACCCGGGGGGGTCTTTTTTTGCCTATGAGACAGGAAAAAAGAATTCTTTTGCGCGAGGAAGAGGTTAAGCGGACTATTAGCCGCATGGCCCATGAAATGGTGGAGAAATCCGGCAACACACAAGAGCTTGCCTTGATTGGAATCCGGTCCCGTGGAGCCTATCTGGTCCGACGAATCGCGCAAAAGATGGAGGAACTTGGAGGAGTAGCCCCTCTTGTAGGCGTCATTGATGTTACTCCATATCGTGACGACAGAGATAAGAGAGAAATACCGACAAGCCCTCTCCCGGTAGAGGTTCCGGTTTCTGTGGATGAAAGAACAGTCATTTTGGTCGATGACGTAATATACACAGGCCGCACCATACGTGCGGCGCTGGATCGGATTGCCCATATGGGAAAACCTAAAAGAGTCCTTGTCGCTATTTTGGTCGACCGAGGAGACCGGGAGTTGCCGATCAAGGCGGATATCGTGGGGAAAAATGTTCAAGTTAATGACTCAGAGAGGGTGAATGTCTTGCTCCAAGAATCGGATGGAGTGGATCAGGTGACAGTCACAAGCAATCCATAAGGATATTTACAAGGATATTTACGGAGACGTGTCCTTTGAAAAAGCGTGATTTCATAACCATCGCAGATCTCAGCGACGAGGAGATCGAGGAGATCTTTCATCTAGCCGATTCCATGGGCACATTAGACCGTGACGATCCTGATGCCAGAGGTTGTACTGGGAGGATTATGGCTACCCTTTTTTATGAACCGAGCACCAGGACTCGCCTCTCTTTTGAGTCCGCGATGCAACGACTGGGAGGATCCGTCATCAGTTCCCCCGACATGAAATCTTCTTCCGCAGCCAAAGGAGAAAGTATTGCGGATACGGCTAGGGTCGTCTCCAGCTATGCCGATATCCTGGTGGTGCGCCATTACTGGGACGGGGCGGTGCAGGCCATGGCGGAGTATGCCGATATCCCTGTGATCAATGCCGGCGACGGGAGTCATGAGCACCCGACTCAAACCCTTTGCGACCTCTACACCTTGAAGAAGGAGAAGGGGGCCCTTAAAGGTTTGACTGTGGTCATTTCCGGTGACCTCAAGTACGGAAGAACCATCCATTCCTTGATCTACGCATTGGCACGCTTTGGGGTCAATGTGGTGACCTTAGCGGCCAATGGGATGGAGCTTCCCCAATACGTTATCGAGAAGTTGGAAACGGAATACCATTACAGTTTAGCCCCAGTAGCTTCGGATGATCTTCACGCTGCGGTTACGGAAACCGATGCCATCTATCTGACCCCCAGCCAGCCCCACCAATTAGCGCTTTTTACCCAGGTAGATTCGGACATCCAAAACCAGTTGACAACGATGGTATCCGGAGTCAAGTTCGACGCCTTCTATGTCACCCGTAAGCAGAAAGAGCGGATGAAGGAGGGAGATGCAGAAAACGATGGAGACTACCCCAGAATTGACGAAAGATTCCTTAAGGAGAAACGCTTCAAGGATACCGTGGTCATGCATCCTCTGCCGCGTGTGGATGAGCTCTCTCAGGAGATCGATAAAGATCGCAGAGGCATTTACTTCAAACAGGCTGCCTACGGCGTTCCGATCAGGATGGCTCTACTCAAGTTCCTGTTTGATGCGCTGAAAAAGGGGAGATACCGGCAGGTGCAGAAAAGATTTCCCCTGTATGAGAGTCCTGAGGCTCTCGGTCCTCAATGTGTCAATTCGAAATGCGTGACGCGTAACGAGGTTGGCTCTACCCGTCCAAGATTCGATGTGCTTTTCACCGGCCCAGGAGGCAGTTTGATCTTAAGATGCTTCTATTGTGATCATCAGCTCAAGGTCCAATATATGGGACATACGAGGTCGAGAAGATACTGTCACTACGACATCATGCTGGGGGAAACTGTGCGGGATTGGCTGAGTCATGGAGAATTGGCGATCTTTGATTCTATCAAACAAGCTGAAGAACTGGGATACGAGCCTTATAAGATCGGCCCACAACGGAACATCATGGATGAGGCAGGAATCCGGATGGCAATTCAAAAGATTAGCCAACAGATTCTTAAGGATGTGGCAGATCCGGACCGCATACTGATTCTTGGAATTCGCTCCAAGGGTGTAGTTCTCGCTAAGCGCATAGCTGCGGAGTTGGATAAGCAACAGGACCGCAAGGCCGAGGTGGGGGAGATCGAGATATATGGCGCAGGAGATGATCTCCGCAGACTTCCCCCGGATCCAGAACCCTCGCCCTTAAATCTGAAAGATCGTGCGGTGATTTTGGTCGATGACGTTATCCATACGGGAAGGACGGTTAAGAATGCCTTGAGCATCATTTTTAAATCCGGCCGACCCCAGTCTGTACGTCTAGCCGTCTTGATCGACCGGGGCCATCGAGAGTTGCCTGTCAAACCCAACTACGTGGGAAAACACATCCCAAGTTCTGAGAGAGAAAGAGTCCGCGTAAAGCTGCGCGAGGTGGAACAAAACGAAAAGGATAAGGTCGTGATCTACTCGATTGTAAACCCGGATGCCAGCCACCAGGAGTCGGTCGTCAGCTCTAATATCGAGGCTGAGAGCTGATGGCTGAAAACTAAGAACTGATTTTATGAAAGCGATATTGGCATTGGCTGATGGTCGCGTTTTTGAAGGGCGCTCTTTCGGAGCCGAAGGGGAAGCTGTAGGAGAAGTCGTGTTTAATACCAGCATGACCGGCTACCAGGAGATCCTGACCGATCCGTCTTACGAAGAACAGATGGTCGCCA
>JAUXIP010000038.1 GCA_030620935.1 Deltaproteobacteria bacterium
AGGCCGATGGCCAGGCGACGCCAAGAATTCAACCGAAATGCCGATTTTTTGGGCTTCCTCGGCACAGCCAGCGCATACCTTCATATTAATTTCGTCGGAGTAGACACGGTATGTTGCCTCTTCATTTCCTAGGCATCTTTGGCACTTCATAAGACCTCCATCCAGTCTATTTTGTTAAACAGTAACCCTATAAATAAGTTCCTGAGAAGTCCAAAAGATACTCAAAAAGGTAGAACTATACCCAAAATAGCCCAGAAGTTCTTCAGAGTCAAGGAAATATAACAGAGTATTGAAAGAAAACTGTTGTCGGTTTGGTCAAGTAGGTCCAAGGAAAAAGTTTCTGGTCTCGGGTTGCGGGTTGGACTTGGTCTCCAGCGGGGCTTCGGACGCATCAGCCTCCGCCAAAAACTTGGGACGGACTCGCCAATGCATTTTAACGAGAAAGTCTAGTAGCTGTAACCCGAAACTAAGAAACCAGAAAACACGAGTCCCGCAGATGAGTTTTTGAACAGGCTGATGACTTAGCGGCGGGGGCCATTGGTGAATCGGAGTGGGGTGTTTTCAACTTACAGGACGTAGCCTTCTCTTAGGGTGGATCTCCGGCGCAGCTGCAGGTGCATTCTCTGTCTGATCAAACTTCCGGCCCAATAGCAGCTGAGTCATTTTTAAAAGCTCTTCTTTTACGACAGGTCTCTGGAGCAGGAGATCAGCGCCTGCCTGGATCCCTTTGGAGCGCTCCAGGCAGAAATAACCGGACAGGAGTAGGATGATCGGGATCTGTTCCGTAGCAGCGGATGATCTTAGGGCGCGACAGAGGTCGAATCCATCCATTCTACCCCTTAAGGAGGCATCGACAATAACCAAATCGACCGTCTGGTTCTGGAGTTGATCTACAGAGTTTTGGGCGTCGGTTGCACTAAGGATCTGACTGGGGATGGGCAAACTGGCTAGGTGCCTGGAAAGGGACTTAAGGTTGCTTTGATAGCTTTCTACAATCATGATTCGAACTACAGAATTCTGCCCCATTGGTCTAGCCTTGTGTGTTCAAGGTCTGCTCGCTTTGTTTAAACATGTACACAAATGTCGGGTCAATCCACCAAAAACGCACCATTTATCATGAAGGCCCGGTTTTGTCAATGAGATCAGCAATTTGTGTGCCAGTCTTGCCCAGTCTATTCGCAGAAGAAGGGTCCCAGTCAAGTATTTGAAGATGGCAGGCAGTTCGTGGTATAAAAAGGTATTCATCAGCGCTTTTTTCTAAGGAGCAGAAATGAAGCAAGGTATTCATCCGGAATATAAAGCGGTCACCATTACGTGTGCGTGTGGCCACGTTACTGAAACCCGATCTACAGTCCAGAGTATCCACGTGGACATCTGTTCCCAATGCCACCCCTTCTTTACCGGAAAGCAGAGGTTTGTAGACGCGGCTGGTCGTGTGGAAAAGTTTAGGAGGAAGTACGGGATTAAGAAGTGAGTCGGCGGGAGGATTGAGACTGAATGTGATTGATTAGCGGTTTAAGGGGAAAAAGGGCAAAGGGCCATGAGATTCCCTTTGCCCTTTTTTTATCCGCCTACGCAGAAGACCCCGGGCGTAAGCCCGTGGAGCTTCATTGTCTTAACCTTCTCTCTGCGACAAAAGGCTGACCTATGCTAGAAAAATTGGCCGAAGTGGAAAAACGCTACGAGCAGCTGGAGCAACTTTTAGCTGACCCCGGGCTATTAAGTCAACAAAGGGAGTATTCCAAAGTAGCGAAGGAGCGAGCTGAGTTGGAGGAGATTGTGTCCTGCTATCGAGAGTGGAAGAAGATAGAACAGGAGATCCAGGGAAACCGAGAACTGCTCGAGGAAAAGGACGATGCTATTAGGGATCTGGCAAAGGAGGAGTTGTCGGTTCTTCGTGGACAGAAAGAAAAGCTTGAGAGCCGTCTTAAGGTGCTTATCCTTCCCAAAGACCCAAACGACAGTAAAAACGTAATCTTGGAGATCAGGGCCGGAACAGGAGGAGAAGAGGCCGCTCTCTTTGCAGCGTCCCTGTTTCGCATGTATAGCCGGTACGCAGAATCCCAGAGATGGAGACTTGAAGTCATGAACTCCAACCCGACAGGATTAGGCGGATTCAAAGAAATCATCTTGCTGATTGAAGGGAGAGGGGTATATAGCCGTCTGAAGTTTGAGGGAGGGGTCCATCGGGTCCAGAGAGTTCCCGTCACCGAGGGTTCAGGCCGGATTCATACCTCGGCGGTGACGGTTGCCGTGCTCCCCGAGGCCGACGAGGTCGAGATCCAGATCGATCCCAAAGAGCTTAGGATCGATGTCTTTCGCTCCTCTGGTCCGGGAGGGCAGAGCGTCAACACCACGGACTCAGCTGTCAGATTAACGCATATCCCCACCGGCCTGGTGGTTTCTTGCCAGGATGAGAAGTCGCAGCATAAGAACAAAGCCAAGGGGTTGAAGATCTTGAGGGCGCGTCTTTTAGAGAAAAAGCAGGAGCAGCAGCAGTCTGAGATCGCAGCGACGCGCAAGCTCATGGTGGGCAGCGGCGATCGCAGCGAGAGGATACGGACCTACAACTTCCCTCAGGGAAGAATGACGGATCATAGAATCAATTTTACTCTTTACAAGTTGGACCGGGTCATGGAGGGTGAGTTGGGTGAGCTGTTTGACGCGTTGATCACCCATTATCAGGCAGAGGCATTGAAAGCCGCTGGATGAAGGCGATGTTAGAAAACGAATTTTGGAAATCAGAGAGCTGGCTCCCGCCTCTTGCAACGATCCGGCAGGTATTGGGGGACGGCAAAAAATATCTGGCAGGGAGAGGCATCGAGAGCGCCCGCCTCGATGCGGAACTGCTCCTGTGCATGGTTGCAGGATGTCGGAGGGAGGGACTTTACCTTGACTACGAGAGATCGCTTGGAAAGCGTGAGGAAAAGCTGTTTCAAAATTTGCTTCAGCGGCGGGGGCGCAGAGAGCCGATCTCATACATCACCGGACGCAAGGAATTCTGGTCTATGGATTTTTTTGTCAGCCCGAATGTGCTTGTTCCGCGGCCCGAGACCGAACTGCTGATCGATGTGAGCCTCAAGGTCTTAGGGGAGTTGAGCAAAAAGGGGCCGGTCAATATTCTGGAACTCGGTACGGGCAGCGGGGTTATCGCCGTGAGTTTGTCCAAGGAATGGAGCCAGGCGGAAATATGGGCGACGGACATTTCTCCTGGAGCGTTGAAGGTCTCGGCTACCAATGCAACGCGCTACGAAACCCGAGACAAAATTCGCTTTCTTCAGGGGGATCTTTTCGAACCTGTGAAGGAGCGAGCGGGTTCATTCCAACTGATCGTGTCCAACCCGCCCTATGTGCGTCGGGGCGAGTTCGAAAATTTGTCCCCCGAAGTTCGGGAATGGGAGCCCCGGTTAGCCTTGGATGGCGGAGAAGATGGGCTAGACTTTTACCGGCGGATCATTCGCGGAGCACCTGTGTATTTGGCGGACGGTAGCTTCCTGGCGCTGGAGATGGGAGCGGATATGGGGCGTGACCTTCTCCGGCTGATTGAAATGGTTGGCCTTTACTCTGAAACCTCCATCTATCAGGATTATGCTGGTCAAGATCGAGTCATGGTGGCACGCAAACGCTGACCGTCGCAAGTCAATGCAAAAGGGCCTAAAAGAGTGGATCGGATTCTAGTTCGTGGCGGCAGGAGGCTCGAAGGTGAGGTCGCTGTAAGCGGCTCGAAAAACGCCGCCCTCCCCATACTGATCTCGTCGCTTTTGACCGGGGAGCCTTGCCAGTACCAGGGAATCCCCGATCTTATGGATATCCGCACGGCCTTGAAGCTTCTCTCCCGTCTGGGGGTAAAAGTCGAGAGTGAAGCCCGGACCGGCTCTGTGACTCTGGAGGCTGCCCGGGCAACGAAACCAGAGGCTTCTTATGACCTGGTGAAGACGATGCGGGCCTCTTTTTTGGTCTTGGGGCCGCTGCTCGCGCGTTTTGGTGAAGCCCGCGTTTCGACGCCGGGCGGATGCGCAATCGGGACTCGTCCCGTAAATCTCCATCTCAAAGGGCTAGGACAGATGGGGGCGCATATCGATCTCGTCCACGGCTATGTCAAAGCCAAAGCGAAAAAACTGAAAGGCGCGAGAATCTATATGGACCTGCCCTCGGTCGGAGCGACGGAGGATCTGATGATGGCTGCGACGCTCGCCGACGGGGTGACCGTGATCGAAAATGCGGCCAAAGAACCGGAGATCGAAGACCTTGCCTCCGCGTTGAAGAAAATGGGCGCAAAGGTCGAAGGTGCCGGAACCGGCATCGTAAAGGTTGAAGGAGTTGACGAGCTTCACGGCATGAGCCACCGCGTCATCCCCGACCGGATCGAAGCCGGGACCTTCATGGTTGCGGCGGCCCTGACCGGCGGAGAGGTGTCGGTTAGAGGAGCGCGGGCGGATCATCTCGATGCCTTTCTGCTCAAGCTCAGAGAGGCAGGCGTGGAGCTTTCCATAGGAGAAGGCGGCATCAGAGTCATAGGAAACGGCCGAGCCAAAAGTGTCGATATCACAACTCTTCCGTACCCTGGTTTTCCTACGGATTTGCAGGCGCAAATGATGGTTCTGATGGCTGTGGCTGAAGGGGTCAGCGTGATCACGGAGAATATCTTTGAGAACCGTTTTATGCACGCGCAGGAATTGGACCGGATGGGGGCGGATATTCGCCTGGAAGGCAATCGGGCGATTGTCAAAGGGGTGCAAAGGGTTTCCGGGGCGCCGGTCATGGCTACGGATCTGCGCGCTAGCGTCTCTCTGGTATTGGCTGGATTGGTGGCCAACGGGACGACGGAGGTTTCCAGGGTTTATCATCTGGATCGCGGCTATGAACATATTGAAAGGAAGCTCTCCGGACTCGGGGCTAACATTGAAAGGGTCAAAGGATAAACAGACCGTTGAAAAAGACCCATCTGCTTCGTTGCGCTCGACCGCCTCGCTCCGACGTACTGCTTAAGTACGCCTGCGCTCATCGGTTTCTCGCGCGCCTCGCATCTGGGATCTTTTTGACCGGTCTGAAAACAGGGTTTTTCAACACACTGATAAAGGCCAAAATGGAATCCGGAATTCAGGAGGAAGGGCTTTTGAATTCTGACTACTGAATTCTGAAGGAACAAGGTATGGGAGTTAAAATCATCAGGACAAGCGATTCCGGCTTCGCGCCGACGCTCAACAAGATCCTCCAAAGAGGGGGAACAAGAGAAGGCAAGTTGGAAAAGGTGGTGGGTGACATTATCCGGTCGGTACGGCAAGGTGGGGATCGTGCAGTGCTTCGGTATACCCGCCTCTTTGACGGCATCCGTTTGAGCCCGAGAACATTAGAAGTCAAACAACGGGACCTCGATCAGGCCCTGGCGAGGATCCCGAAGGAAAATCTCCGAGTCCTGCGGTTTGCGGCTAAGAGGATTGCAGCCTTCCATCGCCGGCAGATGGAAAGGAGTTGGGCTTATAAGGATTCTCTCGGTTTGTATCTGGGACAAAAAATCACTCCCCTGGAGCGCGTGGGAGTCTATGTGCCGGGTGGAAAGGCTTCCTATCCTTCCACGGTGCTGATGAATGTCGTGCCGGCGAAGGTTGCCGGTGTCAGAGAAATCGTCATGGCCTCTCCGATCGGAGAAGGCAGCGCGGCTGTTTTGGCCGCGGCCCGGATCGCCGGCGTGGACCGGATTTTCCGCATTGGTGGCGCGCAGGCGGTCGCGGCCATGGCCTTTGGGACGAAGACGGTGCCCAGGGTGGATAAGATCGTCGGCCCGGGGAATATTTACGTTGCAGCGGCCAAACGGCTTGTTTTTGGAGAGGTGGATATCGATTCCATCGCAGGGCCCAGTGAGATCTTGCTCTTGGCCGACGGCCGGGCGAATCCGACGTACGTAGCCGCGGATATGCTTTCACAGGCCGAGCACGACGAGCTTGCAGCCGCTCTCTGCGTGACGACCTCCTTCGTATTGGCAAAGAAGATCAAGGCTGCGCTGGAAAGACAGCTGAAAGAGACAAAGAGGCGAGCGATTACCCGCAAGGCCCTGGAGAGATATGGAGTGATTTTTGTAGTGCGGGGAATGGGTGAAGGGATAAGGCTTGCCAACGAAATAGCGCCGGAGCATATTGAGCTGATGGTCCGGCAGCCCCACAAGTGGGCCCGTTTGATTCGAAACGCGGGCGCTATTTTTCTCGGCCCTTACTCTACGCCGCCTTTGGGCGATTACTTGGCGGGCCCGAATCACGTTCTTCCGACGGGGGGGAGCGCCCGTTTCTTTTCTCCGCTCGGGACCAACGATTTTCTCAAGCGGACAAGCATGATAGGCGCCGGGAAAAAAGCCCTGCGTTCTCTAGGCCCGGAGATCGTCCGCCTGGCGCGGCTGGAAGGGCTCGACGATCATGCCCGCGCGGTGGAAGTACGAATGAACTCATAATAAGGAGAAGTATCATGGGCATGGGGCGCAAGGCCAAGACAAGCCGCAAGACCAAGGAGACGGAGATCACTGTGAATCTGGATCTGGACGGGAGCGGGACCGCAGAGATCCAAACCGGGATACCATTTTTCAATCACATGCTGGAGATCTTCACGCGTCACGGGCTGTTTGATATCGAGATAAAAGCACGAGGAGACATTGAAGTAGACTATCATCACACCGTGGAGGATGTAGGCTTAGTCTTGGGGCAGGCTTTCAAAGAAGGGCTGGGGGACAAGCAGGGGATTGCTCGCTTCGGGGACGCCAGTGTGCCTTTGGATGAGACGCTGGCTCGGGTGGTGGTTGATTTAAGCGGACGGCCTTATCTTTCGTACAACGTTAAAATCCGGCCCGGCCGCGTGGGAGATTTCGATACCGATCTTCCCCACGAGTTTTTCCAGGCCTTTGCCAACCAGCTCGGGATGAATCTCCATATCAACGTAGTTCAAGGAGAGAATCCGCACCATATCATCGAAGCCTGTTTCAAGGCGTTGGCTCGGGCGATGGAGAAGGCCACTCGCATCAACCCCAGAATCAAAGGGGTATTGTCTACCAAAGGAAGTCTATGATCGCCGTCGTCGATTACGACATGGGAAATCTCCGCAGCGTTCAGAAGGGATTGGAGCATGTCGGTTGTCGGGCGTTAGTGACTCGGGATCGCGGGCAGATCGCTTCCGCCCAGGGAGTCGTCCTTCCCGGCGTGGGGGCCTTCAGCGCCTGCATGGAAAACCTTAAGCGCTTTGACCTGGTCGAGCCGGTCCGGGAAGTCGTGCGCCAAGGGAAGCCTTTCTTGGGCATCTGTCTCGGATTTCAGCTTCTCTTTACCGAGAGCGAAGAATTCGGCGTGCAAAGAGGATTGGGTCTTTTCCCAGGGAAGGTCATGGGGTTTCGCTCGGATAACGGCCTCAAAATACCTCACATGGGGTGGAATCGCATAGAGAAAAAGAGAGAGACGCCGTTTTTAGATGGCATCTCAGACGCGGACTATGTATACTTTGTCCATTCCTATTACGTGGTTCCCGAAGACAAATCCCTCATCGCAACGACAACTGATTACGGGAGCTCCTTTGTTTCCAGTATTGCCACGGAGCGACTCTTTGCCTGCCAGTTTCACCCGGAAAAGAGTCAATCAATAGGCCTTCGTATCCTCGCAAATTTCGCCCGCTTGGTAGAAAGGGAGTAGAAAAATGCAGATCATTCCCGCTATCGATATCAAAGACGGCCGATGCGTTCGTCTCTACCAGGGAGAGATGGACAAGGAAACGATCTATTTCGCCAGCCCGGTGGAGGCGGCCAGGCATTGGGTGGAGCAGGGCGCGGAGCTGCTCCACGTCGTAGACCTCAACGGCGCCGTCGCAGGCCGCCCGGTTCACAAAATGGAGGTAGCGGCGATCTGCATGGGGTTCAGTGTCCCTGTGGCGCTTGGCGGGGGATTGAGATCTCTGGAGGCAGTCGAAGAAGCGATGGCCACGGGAGTAGAATTCGTCGTGGTGGGCACGGCAGCTTACGAGGACCGTGAATTTCTGCGGGCTGCATGTCAAAAATTTCCCGGCAAGGTGGTGGTCGGCATCGACGCGCGGGAAGGCCGAGTGGCGGTAAAGGGGTGGAAAGAGACGACCTCTATGGATGCCGTAGAGCTTGCACAACGGTGTCAGGAAGATGAGGCCTCGCAGGTTATTTATACGGACATCAGCCGTGACGGCACCAGTCAGGGAGTCAATGTCGAAGAGACTCTGCGTGTCGCGCGCGCGGTGAAGATCCCTGTCGTCGCATCCGGCGGAGTAGCCTCATTGGACGACATCCGCCGCCTAAGAGGGTTGGAAACAGACGGGGTGGTGGGAGTAATTGTCGGCAAGGCCCTTTATAGCGGTGCCTTTACGCTGCGCGAAGCGATTGCGGTTAGTAAAGAGGGCTCATAAATTCCTTCAGGGAATTGAACAAACAACAGAGATACTCTCCAACCTGGAGCCGAACAAAACGAGCTCTTTGTGTAGAAAAATCTACATGCTTTTGGGCCGTTCGGTCTTAGACAACCGCATTGGGAAGAACAATTACTTCCAGCGGGTTTCGTCCTTTATCTGCCTCGTAGTTCTATCCTCCACAGTGCGATGTGGATCCTTTGAGAGTGGAGGATCAGCTATCAAATGATTTCTAACCCATGCCGATTTCTTGGATTGGCAGTACCACCATTGGTTATCCTTCATCCCCACTAGCTTCACTAGCCGTCGCCGGAGTAGAAGCCGGGCCGGACAGTTCCAGGGTAGGTAGAGAAAATTTGTAAGAAAGCTTCTTTCCGCTTTATTCTTCAGCCGGAGTGACCGCCACAACTAATTTTTCCAAGCTTTTCACACCGTCAGGAAGTTTAAAGTAAAGAAATCCTGCCGCTGACTGATTAGGTTTTAGAAGAGCATCGTTGAACTCTAAACTTTCAAAATGTTGCTCAATTCTTCGGTTCACTGCAGCCGTATGGCTGGCTGAACCAGCTATAGTTGCTGGCCAGAGAAGGATAAAGAATGGGCCTGTGGCTAGTGTCCAGCCCAAAGCCTTGCCTACATATTCATTGGTGGCTGCCTGGTCGGCTGCTTGCTGTCCGGAAAGTGATGTCAGTATCTGGTCGTCCAAATGGACTGTTATCGCATGCTGCTCGGCCTTGTAAGTCTGAGCCCCATTATTTTCCATACGGATCAGCAGTGCTAAGACCCCTTGGGGAGCAATATCGGCGTCAAATGCCTGCAGCGACTTGTCGGCTGTAATAAATTCCTCCACAGAAACCTCCAACCCTTCTTGGACGTCCTTTACTGTCGGTTGCCGAGATCTCATGAGGTCTTGATGGCGCATGCCAGGTTCGAAGCTGGCGCATCCGTTGAAAATGATACCTGCTATAATTACGATCACCGTGAGCCTGAATGGATGTCTTAGCTGCATGACAGCTCTCCTTTCCAGTTTTAGACCGGCCGCTGGGCGGCTATAAATAACTCTAGCATTTCCCTATAATAAGTATTTACCTGAATAACGTATTTCAGGTTAAACGTAAAAGAATGGGGGTAATAAATTCAAATGTCAAGGGGACGAATGCAGCAACGAATTCCCCTTCTCACTTATGTATGGTTTCAATTGTAGAGGGGGGGGCTGTTAGAAGTGGAGTGAAGTGGCTTCCGATTTGAAGTCGGCGTTCGATAGATCAATCGTACTCCGTAAAATTGGAAACTCGCCATCGATCGCTTTCTTTTCGCGCCACGATGAGCCAGCGTTTGGTAAATTCAGGCGCATCCTCGGCCCGGATCGTTCCCTCATAGAGAAACGACGCGCGACGTTCGCTCTCTTTTCTCTCTATCACTCTATAATGAACTTTAGGCTTGCGAGTGGAGGCGTCGATCTCGTAGCCGGTGGTCAGGCGGATCTCTTCATCTATTTTTTTCAGCGCGAGGCCGACGGTGTATTCTTTGGCCTTCTTGAGATCGATGTGGACATAGTGCTGATCGACAAATTCCTCAACGACCCCTTGAGCCGTGCCGAGATCTCTGCTGCAAGCGCCGGAAAAAATGGTCAAAAGGCAGAGGTAGAGAAATAAAGGGCGGGTGAGGTCGCTCATACGCTTTTCAGCGAAGATGGCGCGTGATCCAGTCAATGGCATCAGCCAGGGCTTCGTTCAAAAGGGCAGGGTCCGATAATCGGTGATCCGCTGCCTGCAAAATGCGGAGCTTCTTGGGACCGGTGAGGAGCGAATGAAGCTCACGGGCTTCCTCGACAGGAACCATCTCATCCGACTCTCCATGGATAATAAACACGGGGCAAGAGATTCTTTTTGCCACTCCCGGAACATCGATCTTTTGTAGATCGTCCAGAAGCGAGACGTTGATCCGCCGGCCATGATAGAAGATGAAGCCCTCCTCTCGCCACCGGCGGCCCTCCTCTTCGGTGAGAAGTCTCTCGGTTATCTTTTCCGGATGGAGGGGAGCGGAGACGGTAACCAGGACATCGAGTTTTTTCTTTGCCGCAAAAAGAAGGCCGACAGTCCCTCCCATACTCGAGCCTACGACGCCGATCTTTCCGGCCTGGTACTTCGTCATGAAGTCAAAGGCCGCCTCTAAGTCCTCAACCTCCCCGCTGTAGGTGAGATCTTCGAACCTGCCGCTCGATTCTCCGACATAAGCGAAATCAAACCGCAGCGCTAGGATGCTTTGTTTGGCGAAGGCTCGACACAGAGCGATGAGCTTCTCGCTTTCCTTATTGGACTCCATCCCGTGACAGAGTATGACGGCCGCCGAGGGGTTGGTGTTTGAGGGATGGTGTAGGATGCCTTGGAGGGTATCTCCTCGAATATTTGAAAAGGAGACTCGCTCTTCGCGGTTGATGGGAGGATTCTGTGTTGATGTCATGTGGTAGAC
>JAUXIP010000069.1 GCA_030620935.1 Deltaproteobacteria bacterium
ATGTCTTCTTCCCCGCTTGCGGGAGTCCAATGATGCCAATCTTCATCTTGTTTCTTTAGTATCACTACTATGCCACCCGACCACCTGCAACTACGCCTTGGTAGGAGACACGATAAAAAGAATGCCCCAAGTCGATTACAACAAGACCCCATTTTGTGCGTATTTGGGAGACCACGCAGGCCTGTGACCTAACGTGCCGACACTTCCGGTACAGTTCCGTCAGCTTGTGCGGCTTCGTCTTGGAAATGCGCTTGTCTGCCGGCATTTCAAAAGCACCTTCCCCTAAGAGAAAACCGGAGATCACGCCGGTTAAATAATTACAAAATTTGTACTTTGCATCGCTATTTTGTCGTTGGTTTACACTACCGTGCGTCAACACCGACGTGCCTGCCCAGGAACAAGATTAAATTTCCCTTTCTTTCAGTAACTTAGAACCCCCTTACACGTCTGGCATTGGTATTGCTCTACCACGGTCAGTAGATAGCCGCGTTTTTAAGATAAGGAGAGGCGGAAATGGCTAAGTTGTTGAAGCACCACGAAATGTTTAACTACCATTTCGACGAACAGAAACTCCACAGCATCGGGTATAAAAGTATGGGGCTGCTTGTGCTGGCATTTTCCCTCACCGGCTACTTCCTGCCGGCTCCCGTGAGGATCGCTGCTGCTCTTATAGGGATCTCTTTTTTCCTCAGGGGCCGTCAGAGTATTCAAGAAGGCCTAGAGCATCTCGAAGCCGTGGTTGAGGAAAAGTCAATAAGCGATGCGATGGCTTCCCTCCCGATGGCTTGGTCCCTGATAAATGACCTGGCCGTCGGCAAGTCTAAAATCGACCATATCGTGGTTTGCCCAAAGGGTGTCTTTGCTATAAAAACCAAAAATTACAGCGGGACTATCGACGGCAACTTAGACGAGCGAACGTGGTGTCAAATCTCGGCCGACGGCGCGCGGAGCATATTTTTCAATCCAGTCAAAGAAGCCCGGGGACAATCGGTCGAGCTGCAAAGAGTCCTTCAACAAGCGGGCTTCCAGGATGTCAAGGTCCACCCCGTCGCCGTCTTTACAAAACCGACAGTTCGGCTCAGAGTATCTTCTCCCAAAGTACCCGTTATCCGTATGGCTGAGCTAAGCGATTCGCTACGGCAGCAACCGCACGTCATGATGCCGGAAAAGTGCGCCGAGATAGCCAAGTTCCTCGATAGTTTGGTTTCTAGACAAAACTCTAAGAGAAAACTTGCGAGAAAATCAGACAGCAGAGAAGAGAACGGAATGGGGCAAGCTAAAAAAAACGATCCCGTCTTGCAAGTTGCTACTTTCGAAGGGTTTGCTATGAACAGTAAGCGGCAACAAACATAACAATACCCACCCGCCGGGGAGGTTTCCCTGCCATCCGTTTGTAATGGGGAGACGCGCAACTAGCCTTCATTTATTCAATCCGATTTCTGAGCCCCGGTCGCTTTTCAGCTGCAGCCCTCGAGCCTAAGATCCCAACCATCGACTTTCACAGTCTCATACTTCCCGTGGACATCGGCGAAAAGCACTATATAATGACGCCCAACAGCGGAACTCTTATAAGGTAGAGGTTCATCGCGGAGGTCGCCATGCAAGCACAAAGTCTGATTTTAGCGAAATCGCTATTAGCGCCGACAATATTGGCTTTCATATCCGCTTGGCCACCGGTTCTTCTCGCCCAGGGAAGGCAGCAGGTCAAAGTAACAGTGGATTTTCAGCAGACCCGTAATCAGAGTGAAGAGGCCGTGCACGGCAGCGGCAGCATCGTGATCACCAGAAGGGGCGGTGTTCACCCTTCAGGGCGTCTTACGGCGGGAGATAGGCAAACCACCGTACGGAGATCAACGGCGATATTCACAATCGTTCAGGACGGCGGAGAGTCTATCCTGAGCGTCGCGACAAGAATTCCCCACCGTCAGGTGGCCTTTTATCGTGATTATGCTACCGGCGCCGGCTATATTGCCAGCAACGTAATCTTCCGTGAAGCCGGAACATCACTAAAGGTCAGCGCGACCATTCTGCCGGGCAATCAGGTGAATGTTCGGCTAACGCCCAGGATCAGCTATTTTTCTCGGGATCGTTCGGGCGCGATCGACTTTACGGAGGCCTCGACCGAGCTGGTGGTCCCAAGCGGACAGCCGGTTGCTCTCGGCGGCGCAACGACTGAGATGCATGATGTGACCCGCCGGATTCTCGGTTTTGGCAATCGCAGGGCCACGAGCGAAACCATTCTTTTCCTCACAGCCACTATCCAGTAGCCACGCGATCAGTTAGTGATTGCACTGCAAAACGAAGGAGTTCCTTAGTCAGTAGCTGCCATAAGGCAACCGAGGGGCGAGGCCTGTAGAGCGCGGGCACAGGAGCGTACAGGTTGCGTTCAGGCCCGGGCCTGGGGAGTCGGCACCCTCGGAGTGGATGGGGCGGTGGCCAACAAGGCACAGGTCTATTGACCGCGCTCGGAAGGGCTTGGCCCGAGGGCTGCCGAGCTTTTGAAGAGATCTCAGCTGTCAAGCTACTTATGAACTCTTTAAGATAGTTCCGAATCAAACCGTCGCCACTTGCGGGGCAAGTCGGAAGCATGGGGTGTTGCAGCGACCACGGCTTTTGTGTAATTGATCGACCGGTATCAAACTGAAATCCGGGAGGTGTTTATGTACGAGACCAACATGTATGAGGGCATGCTGGCGGAAACCATCACCATGCGTGGGGCCAAGGGAGACATTATCAATGCCTACGTTGCCCGGCCCTTGGGCAACGGTCCCTTTCCCGGCATGGTGATGATCCACCACGCGCCCGGTTGGGATGAATGGTACCGCGAGGCCACGCGGAAATTTGCCCACCACGGGTATTTAGCTATTTCTCCCAATCTTTACTTTCGCAGCGGCCACGGCACACCCGAGGATGTAGGCGCGAAGGTTCGTTCCTCCGGAGGCATCCCGGACGACCAGCTCCTGGGCGATCTCGAAGGAGCGATGAGCTGGCTGCGGTCACTGCCGTACTTGAACGGGAAAGTGGGCGTCTTCGGCACCTGTTCAGGGGGCCGCAACGCCTTCCTCGTGTCGTGTCGCGTGAAGGGCTTTGACGCAGCCGTAGAGTGCTGGGGCGGACGCGTGGTGATGCCAAAAGAAAATCTCACCCCTAACCAGCCTGTCGCTCCCATTGACTATACAAAGGATCTGCCATGCCCGCTCCTGGGGATTTTCGGTAATGAGGACAAGAGCCCCTCGCCGGAACAGGTGAACCAGCACGAGGAGGAACTCAAGAAGCACGGTAAAAACTATGAGTTTCACAGGTATGACGGGGCGGGCCACGGCTTTTTCTATTATAATCGGCCGGCCTACCGGCAGGAGCAGGCCATGGACGGCTGGAAGAAAACGTTCGCTTTCCTGGAAAAGCATCTTGCGGCATAATTTGCTAAAGAAAAAAGGAGCAGAACGATGTGTACAATGATTGCCCACCAAGCGAAGATAGACGGCAGCGGTAAAGGGGTGAAGGGCTGGTTCGAAGTCCGTGAGGTCAATGTGTCGTATGACCATCCCTATCATGTGCCGATGGAACATGCGCTGAACATCGATTTTGTCAATGAGGCCGAGGGGCCGGGGGCGCGGGTAGCGGTAGAGCTAAGCGTGGAGTCGGCGCGCAGCCTGGTCGACGCCATCCAGGAGGTGTTGACCCGGGCCGAGGCAGGCGGACACCTGGAAGAAGCAACGAGCGCTGATCGTCGCTGATGCGCGCTAGTGCAAGCCATGAAAAATGTGACTCAGATTGACGGTCTCAAAATCCACTACCTGGAAGAGGGATCGGGCCCGGCCGTAGTTCTTCTGCATGGAGCTTCCTTGGGCTCTGCGGCGTCCGTGTGGGAGCAGACGCTTCCTGCCATCGCCCGCGGAGGCTTTCACGCCATCGCATACGATCAGCCCGGGTTCGGCCTCTCGGATAATCCTACAGATTATAGTGGCGCTTACCGGACGCAGTTCATTACGAAGTTTATGGACGCCTTGGGGATTGAGCGCGCGGCTTTAGTGGGCCATTCCCAGGCTGGACGCATGGCCGTAACCGTGGCTCTGCAGCAGCCGAGTCGCACGAGCTGCGTCGTCGTTATAGGTTGCGGGAGCCTGCTGCCGCCACTTCCGGGACAAAGTAGGCCTGGCGGAGGAGGGGAAGGGCAGGAGGGGACAGGCTCGGAGCCGACGCTCGAAGACGCCCGTAGGCTTCTCGAGAACAACCTGTTCGATATATCGCTCATCACACCGGAAGTCTTGGAAAAAAGACATCAGATGAGCGTTGGAAAAAATTTCACCGCCTTCATCGAACGGTCGAAGGTTCGTGAAGCACAGAAACAGAGCGTCCCGCCCTGGAAGCGGCTTGAAGAGATCTCCGTTCCGTTGTTACTCCTCTACGGCCGCCAGGATCGCGGCTCGGCGGCGAAGAGATGTGCCTTGCTGAAAGAGCAGGCGCCGAGACTTCAGATCGAGCTCATCGACAACGCATCCCACCTGCTCATGTGGGATGCACAGGAAAAATTCAACGAGAGGCTTTTGAGCTTTCTTTCCGTTCCTTGAAAGGAGAATTGAGAAGATGTTTGCGAGGATCAAGCATGCGGCCATCGTGAGTGAAAATTACGCCCTGTTGGGTAAATTCTACGAATCCGTATTTCGGATGCGCGTCTCCGGCCGAGCGCGGCCTGAAAGCGCAGTCTCCGTAGGCGACGGTTACGTCGGCTTGAACATCAACCCTAGAAGGGCCGGTCGACAAGCGGGCTTCGACCATTTTGGCTTCGAGGTCGAAGATGTCGAGGCCGTATTCTCGCGCCTTAAAGAAAAATATCCGGCCATTTGCGTGCTCAAGCGGCCCGGCAACAGACCCTTTGCGGGACTCAGCACCCATGACCCGGCCGGCAACGTTTTCGACCTCTCGCAGAAGGGCATGGAGAACCGAACGGATGTCTACGAAGACGGCGAGTGGCAGCAGGAAAGGTATATCAGCCACTTGGCCTTGCGCACGATCATGCCGGAGACGTTGGCTGAGTTCTACGTGGATGTCTTCGAACTTTGTTCCACGGAGAAGCCCGGTGACGACAAAAACTTCTACCTTGCGGACGGTAGGGTCACGCTCATGATCATGCCCTGGCAAATAACCGACTACGCCGGCTCCGCTCTCGAGCGCCCGGCGCTGGATCACATGGGATTCAAAGTAGAGAACCTAGAGGCTTTCAAGAAAGACCTGGCCGCTCTGACGGCGAGAAATCATTATTTAACCCCGAGCCCGGTAGGCGGTGGCGCTGAGCAAGAACAAAGGCTCAAACTGTTTTCAAAATGCCCTTTCGGCAAACATCATCTAGCCGATCCCGACGGCGTCCTCATCGACGTCTGCGACTAAGGACAACGCCCCGGCTGTTCAGCGCTTCACCGCGATCAGCACAGAGTCGGGATCGAAGAACAGGGGACTGGAGCGAAACGGCCCTCGGACATCTGAGAAACCCGCCTGACGGAGCCACGTGCATATCTCATCCAGCGCATAACAGCGGCCGTCCGGCGTGTGCAAAAGAAGCGCAACGGAAAAAAGCGCGCCCCACTCGGGATTTGTCCTGTCGCGGCTCAACCATACGTCACGCAGCATGAGCCGTCCTCCCGGATTTAAAGAGCGGTAAATATTCTTTAGCAGTGCGCGGTTCTGCCGAACGCCTTGCCCATGAAGGACATTGGAAAGTAAAACGATATCGAATTCTTGCGGCAGAGGATCTTTTAAAATATCGAGGTCGAGGACCTGTACCTGCTTCGCCATATCTGTGTTCTTGACGGCGCGGCGGACTAAAGAAACAACGCTCGGATGTTCGACGAGGGTCGCTCGGAGGTGACGGAAGCGGCGGCAACAGGCGAGAGTGAAGGTGCCAAGACCTCCGCCGAGGTCAAGGAGAGTCTTCGCGCGGCTTAATGGCAATCGCTTGACCAGGTAAGGGGCAATTTTCCGGGCATCACAATCCAGGGCACGGAGCAACCGCTCGGCTTGCGTCCGATCAGTAAAAAAAGGCTGAGAGATCTTGGGCCGACCTCCGGTGGTCAGAAGATCAGGGAGCGATCCCCAAAGCTTCCAGGCGTCATGGTGCGGCAGGAGAAAACGACTGTTGGCAGAGCAAAGGTGGTGCAGAGAGAAAACGGTATTTTTGTATTTCCTTGCGCGCTTTCGGAGCAACCCCATCGCAACGAGCGCATCGAGAAAGATCTCCCAGCCCTGTGCCGTCCCTCCAAAATGGGCACTAGCAGCCTTGGGGCTTTTGTCCTCTTTCCCTAGCCAATCAAAGAGCTTCAAGTGGACGGCAGTGCTCAGAATACGCGCACGCGCGTAGTCACTTTCGTTTCGGAGCCTCTGTGGAGTCCACTGTTTGGAGCCCATTGCTTCCCCTCTGGCGTGACGGCTCAGCACTGATCGCCGCCGGCAACCTTTTGGTAGAGCCTTTCATACCCTTCCACCATCTGTTCTACCGAGAAGCGTTCTTGAACCCACGCTCGGCAGCGTTTCCGATCCAGGCGTTCGACTCTGTGAATCGCCTCGACCATCTCATCCTCAGCGGACACCAAGTATCCTGTCTCTTCATGCTTCACTAGCTCCGGCATCGCACCCCGCGGATAGGTCAAGACCGGCGTTCCAGCCGCCATTGCCTCTACCACAACCATGCCGAACGGCTCCTCCCACTGAAGCGGAAAGAGAAATCCCTTCGCCCGTCCCACGGTTTGCATAAGTTGGCCATAGGGCATCCTTTCAAGGTATTTGACCTTGTCACCATCGATGTGGGGTTGAATCTCTTCTGAAAAATATTTTTTGCTCCATGGGAGGTGAGAAACCACCGGGCCAACGACCAGGAGCCGGACTTTCGCTTTTTGGGCGATTTGGATCGCCTCGGCAATGCCTTTCTCCGGCGTCATCCGACCTACCACCACGAAAAAATTCTCCGGCTGGTCGTTAAAAAGAATTTCATCCAGCTCGATTCCGTTGTATACCGCCGGCAAAGTTTCGTCCCCCAGCATCCTGGCTTGGGCTCGGCTGACGCAAACAGGGAAGCAACGCGGAAAGTGGGCCCGATAATATTCATGGAGCTCCTTCTCGATGTACGCGTAGGTGATCAGGGTAGGCGTAGTTGAAAAACAGGAGAAATAAGGGGCTAACGTAGGCCAATGGGCGTGAATGAGATCGAAGCGGTCGGCTTGATGATACCAGTTGTAGGTGTTGCGCGCCTCAAATTCTTTTTCCAGGTAAAATGTCGATTGAGGATCATCCGAGCTTGCAACCGGCACCACCGCCTGGATTGGACAATCGACTTTTGAATCTCCCGAGGCGAACAGCTCCACCTGATGCCCGCGCCTGGTCAGGTGCCGACAGAGGTTAGAAACAATCCCTCCGTTCCTCCATAGGTTTTCGGTGGAATCGAAAGATAGACGCTTGAGATCTGAGCTATCTTCATGCCACCACCTATCCGCTAGCAGACCGATGGCCGATCTCGAAGACCGCATCTACACCGGTTTAGCGGATTCGGCGTAGATCACATCTCTCTTGGCCTCTTCTTTTTCTAGGGCCTTCAGATGGACGGTACGGAAGAGATTAAGCGGCTCTGTGCGGTCATTGATGAAGTCTCCCTCGATGGCCTTCATTTCGGAGTCGCTCAAAGGGTGGAGAAACTGCTCATTTCTTTGGTGGAGCTCCAGCGCCCGTACCTGTTTGATTCGTTTTTTAACTTCCTCAAACTCATCTTCCTGGGGCGGCATCGCGGCCAGACGGACGATGGTTTCCGGACCGTGGTAAAGCTCGTCCGCTACGATTTCTTTCTCTATGGACACGATGCGGGCAAAAAATTCATCGCTCGGGTCCAGTTGGCACATCATATGGTGCCAGCCCACGGCTCCTCCCTCGCCGCAAGCCAGGATCGCGGACTTGCCCCAAGAAGAACTCTCCCGGCAAACTCTCGCACGAGTCGTGTAGTACGCGTGGCTGCACGGCCATAAAGTCTTGGTATCGTCGAAGCTTCCTCCGAAGCGCCAGTCGTAGGCGCCCGGATTGCCGTAGCGCTGCCAATGTTTAACCGGACAGGGCTTTCCATCCAACAACCAATTCAGCACCTCCATGTAGGCCGCATAGTGCTCTACCTCTTCGGAAGCGTCCTTCAGCGCCTTTATAACCTCGGGCGCAGCGGCGAGAGGTTCCGTAGGACCCAATAATCTTCGGGCGTGCACATGGGCCGCCGTGTATTCCTTGGCTGCCTGAAGCGCCAGCCAGTGCATGTCACGCTCACGCGTCCGATTAGCTACATAGGCCTCTACGACCTGCTTCATCGCGGCAGCGCAGCGATCCATGATTACCAAGATCTCTTCACGTATCTTGTCCGATGAAAGCGCCATTGCTCACCTCCGTGATTTCCTTTCCGGGCAGCGCCTGGTCAAATCTCGATGCCGATACCCGCTGCCCTGGCCTTGTCATAAACCAGTCTG
>JAUXIP010000161.1 GCA_030620935.1 Deltaproteobacteria bacterium
GGCCATGGTATCGGCCATCACCTCCAATGCGGCTTTTGCCGCTGCATACGCACCCATCCTTGGCAAAGGCTGTTGTGCCAGACGAGTACTGACGACAATGACTTTGCCGCTCTTTTTTTCTCTCATTCCTGGGACAAATGCCTGCGTGCAGTTATAAAATGCGGCAAGCTCCCGGCTTGTCGCCTCTTCCATTCCTTCCCAGGAGATCTGGTGCAAGGGATTAATCTCGAAGGGAAAGAAAGCATTGTTGACGAGGATATCCACGGAACCGAACTTTTCTCCCACCGCCTTCTTCATCTCCTCCACTCGATCCCTTTGCGTCACATCCGCTTGAAAGACCATCCCCTTCCCACACGCTTTTTCTACGTCCTGGAGGACCGCCAGCGCACGGTCACGATTCTGATGGTAGTTGATGATAATCGTACCACCCCACTGGCCCATCCGCTTTGCCGCTGCTGCGCCGATCCCGCGGCTCGCCCCTGTAACGAGGATAACCTTGCCTTCAAGGGTGCGGGATTTCTCAGTGAGATCGTTAGACGGCAACTAAATTCTCCTCAAGAAACGTCAAGAACTCTCCTTCAAGACGGTTGACTATACAATCCCTCCTTGCGGACGAACTGATAGACCCCCTCAAAAAACCAAGCAAAGTAGGCTGTAGCCGTGCGCAGACAATATTCCAGACTAAAGCCGGGACGGGTCTCGACTCGCCCGTCTTCGAGGATCTTCTGCAACACCAGCCAATCGAGCTCCCCGTGCGCCGGGACGCCGTCGGCATGAACTTCGAGATCGGCTTCCGCGTGAACCGTGAAATAGACCACCTGCTCCTCCTTCATCTTGTAGGCGTTGCGCAGTGCGCCGCCGAAAAAGCGAGCCCAGTGGCCCACTCCCTCCTCAAGACAAAAAGAGGCCCACCACTCCGCCATCGTCCCCTCGTAAAGGAGACCGCGATAGTACTCTAGAAAGGCGCGACATTCGGGAAGCATTCCATAGTCGATCATCTCTTCATCTTTGAGACCCAAGATCCTTCCCTGCTCCAAAACGATCTGGATGTGGCCCGGGGGCTTGGGATGGATCATCTCGTCGGCGACATGCGCGGCAAAAGGCCCCTGCAGCTCGGGATGGCGCTTAAAGAAAGGAAGGTGCCTCTGGTAGGCGCAACCGTGCAAATTGTTGATCTCCGCCACAAAGCCGTACCAGTTCTGCCAAAAGACACGGATCGCCTCCATCGGCAGTTTCCCTTCACCGAGGTCTCGGTGAAATCGCCCTTTTATGAGCCAGCGGTCCACTAGGCCCAACGTCATATCTCTCAACTCCTGAACGACCGCTTGAGCTTCTTTCGGGCTCAGTTTTCGGCCAAAAAAATCATCATGCTTCGTCACTGCCATTTTTTTCTCCTTTAATTTACTGAAGGTCTGGATTATTTAAGCTTAAATCGTTGTATATTAGGCAGCCTCAAGCCTGTCAAGGATATCTTATGCTAAGTGAAGTAAGCATCCCAAATTAAGGGCCTCGGGGAGCGAGTCTTCGGGCCGAGGACAAGCAGCATCGAAGGCTTTACCCCAAAAAGTCCTTCGCTTCACTCAGTGTACTTTTTGGGGACCCCGAAAGAGCGAAGCGAGTTTCGATGCTGCCCGAGGCGAGCAGGAGAGAGAGATGAGAAGGGAGAGTTCCCGCCGACGAGACATCTGGAGCGAAGGGGCAGGACAGTCCCCTCAATATGTGATGCATCCCTAAGTGAATGGCTAATTTTCAGATTCCTAGACCAGCCTACCTCATCTCTACCGGAATTGTGTCTTTCCCGTCGAAAGGTGGAGAGAAAGCGGCCAGGGCGACGGACGGTTGATCAAACGTGTTGACAAAATAATGGACTGTTCCGCGCGGGACGAAAAGCACGTCCCCCTTCGCGAGTTCCACTCGCTTCGTTCCTAACATGAGGTAACCTTCTCCCTGAAGTACAACGACGGTGAGATCGTGCTCCTTGTGGATGTGGGGCACCTCGCGGTCACGGATCTGGACCACATGGTGGCTCACCCCTTTTCCTTGGCCCAGCGTTGTTACCTTAATATTTCGGTCGGCGGGCAGTGGGTTGTCGGCCAGGACCTTTTCCAGGTCGGACTCGGTGAGCTGATCTCCATATTGGAGATAAAAACGGGGGTAAGGAGTACAAGCTACGGCATGAATGAAAAGAATGCTCAGCAGAGCATTAAGATAAATCTTCGCGTGCTCTGAAGCCATAGACTAATTCCAACAGTTGCTTGACGATTTTTGCCGTGGCCCCCCAGATGTCCCAGTGCTCGTATTGGAAATGATAGATGGGTCCCCAATCCTTCGAAAAGTGCATGTCTACGGTCAGACAACGATGGTCCATGAGAGCCGCCACCGGAACTTCGAACACAGCCGTCGTTTCTTCCAAGTTTAATGCATAGGTGTACGGAAAGGGGATCAGACCGACGAAGGGAGTGATCATATAACTGAAGGCAGCGGGTATCGGATCCAGCTGACCTACAACACGCACATCACGGGGATGGATTCCAATCTCCTCCTGGCTTTCGCGAAGCGCCGCCTCGAGCGGCCCTGGGTCCCTCGGATCAACACTGCCTCCGGGAAAGGCAACTTGTCCGCTGTGGTGACTAAGTGTCTCAGCCCTCTGTGTCAAGACCAGATAGTCGCCATCGCTCCTTTGCTGAATAGGTACGAGAACGGCAGCCGGCCTGAAGTGATCCCCTGTCAAACTCCGCGGAGTCCGCTTACTAAGGATTTCGAAGTGTCCGGTTTCCAACATCTTTTGGCTTAGTTTCGCCTTTTTTAAATCTGTGGTACGTAGAAAGACTTCCGATTCAAGTTACATCGAACACGGGGATTAATCCCCGTGTTCGACCAAAGGGGAGAGCTACCGCTTCTCCCCTTTGGAAAACCCCATCGGCTTTGTGCCCGCCTCAAGAGGCGGGGTTTACATTGAATCTACTGAATCAAGGTTGAAAAATCCAGGGCCGTGAAAGATAGACAGATCCACTCAACCATCCGCATCCTGCGCCGGGAGGTCCCGAATTGGCAGACACCGATCGTCACTGTCGTGGCAAAGACCTCCCAGAGTCCCTTCCATGTTCTGATTTCCTGCATCTTGAGCCTTCGCACCCAGGACGCGACCACGGCCCAGGCCTCCCTGCGCCTGTTTCAGCTCGCCGACACACCGGAGAACATGGCAAAGCTCTCGCCCAAGAAAATCGAAAAGGCGATCTTCCCGGTCGGCTTCTATCGGACTAAAGCAAAAACGATCCGTGATATCTGCCGCGTCCTGATTGAAAAGTATTCCGGGAAGGTTCCTGATGAGATCGATGAACTTCTACTGCTCAACGGCGTGGGGCGGAAAACCGCCAACCTCGTTGTGACTTTGGGCTACCGCAAGCCAGGGATTTGCGTCGATACCCACGTGCATAGGATCTCCAACCGCTGGGGATATATCCGTACCAAAAATCCCAAGGAGACCGAGTTCACTCTCAGGGAAAAACTGCCGAAGCAATACTGGCTCGAATACAACGATCTGCTGGTCACCTTCGGCCAGCATCTTTGCCGGCCAATCTCGCCGCTATGCAGTACATGTCCGATAGCGAAGTACTGTGACAGAGTCGGGGTTACCGTAAGCCGTTAAGAAGCCAATGAAGCCGATCCCACAGCCCTACTTCGCTCACAACATGGAAGTCCTGGGCTACCACGATCTCGGCGGCAGACCAGCCTTCAAGCTGGCGATGCAGGAAGTCGCCGGCCGCTGGTATCTCTACATGGGCCATCTATGGCATCGGGGCTGGAGCATATTGGATGTTACGGATCCCGCCAGTCCCGAACTCGCCGCCTTTATCCCCGGACCGGAAAACACATGGACCATTCAGATCCAGGTCGCCGAGGGGAAAATGATCACTGCTCTGGAGCGCATCGCACCGGGCTGGGGCGGCCTGGAAGAAAAGGAATACTCCGAAGGTTTTCTCATCTGGGATGTCGCCCAACCCACGAAACCCAAACAATTGGGACATTACCGCACTTGCAGCACCGGCACTCACCGAAACTTCTACGACGGCGGCTCGCTCGTCCATGCGGCAGCGGCTGCGCCGGGATTCGATAAAAAGATCTACCAGATCGTAGACATCTCGGACCCGACAAAACCGCGCGAGGTTTCCTGTTTCTGGCTGCCCGAGCAGGCCGAGGGCGCTCAGAAAACCGGAGCGCGCCTTTCGTGCCACGGCCCGCCGCACGTAGAGGGTCATCGAAGCTACCTGCCCTACGGCGATGGCGGAGGAGTCATCGTCGATATTTCCGATCTCAGCCGGCCGAGACTCGTGAGCCAGATTATTTTCCGCGGCATCTGCAGCCGCCAGGGAATTCATACCTTTCTTCCCTTGTCTAGGCGAAGACTGGCCTTAATCAACGACGAAGCGATTCAGGAAAACGGCAATGAGAATTTAAATTTGGCCGGGATAGTCGATATTCGAGATGAACAACAGCTTCGTTTGATCTCTCTCTTTCCGCAACCGATTCCTCCCCCGGAAACCGGCCTGTCGAACTTCTTCGATAAGGGCGGGCGATCCGGACCGCACAACCAACATCATCCGAACCATCAAGCTTGCTTGGAGGACCGCGATGACATCGCCTACCTCACCTATTTCAACGCCGGGCTAAGAGTCTACGACATCCGCGATCCGCGCACCCCTAAAGAGATCGCCTACTTCATACCACCCGCTCCCACAGAGAGAATCGGCACCAAACCGAGCCGCCTGGTGGTGCAGACGGAAGATGTCCTGGTGGACCGGCGCGGGTGTATCTACATCAGCCAGAAGAACCAAGGGATCTATATACTTAACTTGAAAGAGATATGGCCTCACGCCCCGGTCTGACAAATCTTGAGTGATGGCCGCCCGCTGCAGCGAAATGAGGCCCGTTCTCTATTTGCCTTCCGGCCGCATAGAGTCGGGAAAATATCTCGAGGGGGCCCAAACGTTTGCAGTGAAACTACGGCAACCCAGAATGCGCAACTCGCGCATAATCCGAGTATAATCCTGCGAATCGATGAAATCGCGCCATGCATCCAACGTCTCAAATTCGATCGTGATGGCGACCTGCGGCGTCACTTCGAGCGGATTGCGAAAATTCCTGATCTCGATGACTCCCCTATGTGACAGCGTGGTCGGTAGCCAATCGTTTTTTGCCTTATTCGCATAGATCGTCAGATTTGCCTTCTGATCGGGAAGGTCCCACTGAATAACATAGAGCACCATTATTGAATCCCCCTTACCAGGCCACCATCGATTTGAATGGTGGTTCCCGTGATATAACCCGCCCGTTCAGAGCCAAGAAAAACGACCAGATCGGCCACCTCTTCGGAAGTGCCGTAGCGGCCCAAAGGAACCTCGGCCTCCATTTGCTTGCTGATTTCCTCCACCGGGCGCTTCAAGCGCTCGGCACGCGCCAAGTTCAGCTTTCGCGCCCGCTCCGTGTCGATCCTCCCGGGACAGATATTGTTGATCAGGATCTTGTCTTTGGCGAGCTCGCGCGACAGCGTCTTGGCCAGACCGATCACACTGCTACGAATCGCGTTCGAGAGCACCAGTCCGACAATCGGCTCTTTGA